>LR733345.1:2019895-2322411 GCA_902506225.1 Enhydrobacter sp. 8BJ
CTGTGCAGTATGTCATGGTAAAGATGGTAAAGGTAACCCTGATGTCGGTGCGGTGAATCTTACGGATGACATTTGGTTATATGGTGGCGACCGTGAAACGGTTCGTACTACGTTACGTAATGGTCGTGCTGGTGTGATGCCATCTTGGGATACCAAACTGGGTAACGAGCGTATTATGTTATTGGCAGCGTATGTTTATTCCTTAAGCGATCACAAACAAGATGGCTCTGTGATGACCCCAACCACTGTTGTTAATAAAGAACGTGGTGCAGCCTCTACCCCAGTTGAAACTGCAAATGCGGTAAAATCTGCGGTTGCTAGTGCGGTAAAATAATTTTTACCCGCCACTTAAAAAAGCGAGTTTTAATCACTCGCTTTTTTATTGGCGATTGATTTTTCCCTATTTACTTGCCTAGTTTTTCAAAGGCAATTTCATCAAAACCGATGATTAACTCATTGTCTGAGATGACAATCGGGCGCTTAATCATACTTGGCTGCGCTATCATCATATCTAACGCAGCATCCACATCTTGATTCATTTGGGCTTTTTGCGCATCGCTAAGTTTGCGGTAGGTTGTGCCTTTGCTATTTAATACCTTATCTATACCTGCTTGCTTTACCCAATTGGCTAATTTAGGTTTATTTATCGCCTGTTTTTTGTAGTCAAAAAATTCATACTCTAAACCCAGTGCAGTTAATTTATCAAACGCCTTTTTCATGGTGCTACAATTTTTGATACCGTAGATGATGATGCTCATATTGGCTCCTTTTTTTATCGCAATTTTTACGGTTTTAGGCTATGCTATGGGGCTTAAAATACTTTCTCATTCAAATACTGCAAATTCAGACCATTATGAGTAATTCAGCTTTAACCAGTCAATACCAACCCCAAGTTATCGAGCCCGCCCAACAACAAAAATGGGAACAGCAAAATCGCTATCAAGTAAACAACGCGGCATCAGATAAGCCGTCACGTTATTTGCTGTCTATGTTTCCCTACCCCAGTGGTAAACTGCACATGGGGCACGTGCGCAACTACACGATTAGTGATGTGTTGAGCCGTTACTATCGGTTAAAGGGTTATGAAGTGTTGCAACCAATGGGCTGGGATGCGTTTGGTATGCCTGCAGAAAATGCGGCGATTGCCAACGCTGTCGCCCCTGCTGCGTGGACGTTTTCAAACATTGATAACATGCGCGCGCAGCTCAAATCACTAGGACTATCGATTGACTGGTCACGTGAATTTGCCACTTGTACGCCAGAGTACTACAAATGGGAACAATGGCTATTTGTACAACTGTTCAAAAAAGGCTTGGTATACAAAAAACTCTCAACGGTGAATTGGGACCCTGTTGATAATACCGTCCTTGCCAATGAGCAAGTGGTGGATGGTCGCGGTTGGCGCTCAGGTGCGCTAATTGAAAAACGCGAAATCCCCATGTATTACTTTAATATCACCGCCTATGCAGACGAGCTGTTAAATGATTTGGATAAGCTAGAAGGTCATTGGCCACAGCAAGTGATTACTATGCAGCGCAACTGGATTGGTCGCTCTGAAGGCATGGAAATTCATTTTCCCTATACCTTAAATGGTGAAGAAAAAACCCTAGATGTGTTCACTACCCGTCCTGATACCTTAATGGGTGTGACTTATGTATCGGTGGCAGCTGAGCATCCACTGGCAAAACACGCTGCCGCGACCAATCCTGCCCTACAAAGCTTTATTGAAGCCTGCAAAAAAGGCTCAGTTGCCGAGGCAGACTTAGCCAAAGCTGAAAAAATGGGTATGGATACGGGTCTGACTGTCACCCATCCGTTGACCGGTGAGCAAGTGCCTGTTTGGGTCGCTAACTACGTCTTAATGAGCTACGGTTCTGGCGCTGTTATGGCAGTCCCTGCGCATGATGAACGCGACTTTGAATTTGCCAATAAATACCAGTTGCCTATCAAGCAAGTGATTGACCTAGATGAACACCATAAGCAAGGTCAACAGTTTGATGCAACGACTTGGCAAGACTGGTATGGCGATAAGCAAAATGGCGTGGCTATTAACTCGGGCGAGTTAGACGGTTTAAATTTTAAACAAGCCTTTGACAACATTTTAACCCAACTTGAGCCGAAGGGCTTGGGTAAAAAAACCATCAATTATCGGCTACGCGATTGGGGGGTATCTCGTCAGCGTTATTGGGGTTGCCCAATTCCGGTTATCAACTGTACAGACTGCGGTACAGTGCCTGTCCCTGAAAGTCAGCTGCCTGTGGTATTACCTTTAGATGTAGTGCCCGATGGACGTGGCAATCCCCTCAACAATCTTACTTCATTTACCGATGTCAACTGTCCATGTTGCGGCAAGCCTGCCAAACGTGAAACCGATACCTTTGATACTTTTGTAGAATCAAGCTGGTATTACGCCCGTTTTGCCTCACCCAATTATACTGATGGGATGATTAATAAAGTCGCAGCCGATAAATGGCTACCTGTGGATCAATATGTAGGCGGTGTTGAGCACGCCGTGTTACATTTGCTGTATGCGCGTTTTTTCCACAAACTTATGCGTGATGAAGGCTTGGTGCAGGGTGATGAACCCTTTGCCAATTTACTCACCCAAGGCATGGTCTTGGCGGGTACTTATCTTCGCGAAAATGCCGACGGTAGCAAATCCTATTACTTTCCAGAAGAAGTTGATATCCGCTACAACGATAAAGGTCAGCCCATTGAAGCGACCTTAAAAGCCGATGGTCAGCCTGTCAAAATTGGCAAAATCGAAAAAATGTCGAAGTCAAAAAACAATGGTGTCGATCCCCAAGCGACTATTGATCAATATGGCGCAGATACGGTTCGACTTTACACCATGTTTACCGCGCCTGTCGACCAGACGCTTGAATGGATTGACGATGGACTAAAAGGTCCGTATAACTTTTTGAAAAAAGTATGGCGTTATACCATCGAGCATGCCGAAACATTGGCACAACAATCTTTAACCGCAGCAACCTTATCGGTAACTAATACCCAGTCGCTTAGTAAAGCCGCTAAAAGTTTACGCCGTAAAACACATGATACTATTGGCAAATTAGATGACGCGTTTGGCAAAAACTTGGCGCTCAATACGCCTGTGTCATTTTTAATGGAATTGTCGAACGAACTCACCGCGTTTGACATTCATTCAGATACCGATTTGGCGGTAGCCAATGAAGCACTGATGACGTTATTGACCTTGCTCACCATGTACGCGCCGCACATGGCAGAAGTCCTGCTTGAGGAGTTAGGGATTGATGTGATGAAGCTAACCTATCCAGCCGTTGATACTTCAGCCTTGGTACAAGACACTATCACTATGGTGGTGCAAGTCAACGGCAAAATCCGTGGTCAAATGGATGTGGCGCCAAACAGTGACAGCGATTGGTTAAAAGCCGAAGCCAAACAACTCGACAGCGTCGCTAAATTTATCACCGGCGATATCGTCAAAGAAATCGTCGTGCCCAATAAATTGGTCAATATTGTGGTAAAAGCCTAATTGATTATAAGGGCTTATTGGCAACCTAAGCCCTTTTTGACCTTGAAGTATTATAACAAAGCGTTATCACAAGCAATACCGACAATCATAGACGGGTAACTAACAGACAGGTAACTATATGAATAAGCCATTTCTTCGTATCCTCCTAAGCAGTGTGTTACTGACGCAGCTACCTGCCTGTGGTTTTCATCTGCGCGGTTATGATGCGCCTATGTCACAGAATATCCCAACCACTGAGCTGATTTTTAACAACACGCCAGAAGCCTATGCGGTTAAAAATTCGTTAAAAAAACAGCTCGACCAGCTAAGTATCAATACCCAAGATAGGGTGATTGATAACAAGGCAACCAACCAATCAAATACCGCCTTGCCTGCCAGTATTGAAGTCAAAAACATTCGCCTGCAAAACTACCAGCTACGCGGTATTTTGACCGAAATTCGTATGGTGCTAAGCGCAGACGTAAGCTATCGCGCCATTGAAAATGGTCAACCCCGCACGCTGACCAATACGATTCAAGTACAGCGCAGCTATCAGTATGACCAAGGCGTGGTAGCCACTGACAATCCCCAAGCTGAGCAAATTAAAGTATGGTTGTATGACAACCTGGCGCAGCGTATTGCTGACCAATATGTCGCACTGAGCCTTCCTAAAATCACCAAAGTGCCGACCGCCACCACCCCCTAAACTACCTAACCTAATTGATAACACGCTGATGCAGTACAATTTTTTAAATGCCTTTCAACATCTCAAAAACAGGCAAGCCCCCGCCACTGGGGTGTGGCTAATGCATGGCGATGAAGAGTTGTTGTCACAGTGGCTAATAGAAAAAATGTCGCCCAATTGGCGGCAGCATAATATGGCAATTTCGCGCATGGATATTACCAGCGCCAAATCATGGCAAGCGGTTTTGGCAGAGCTGAACAGTCTGTCACTGTTTGAAGATAACAAAGCCATTATCGTTCACGGCAATCATAAACCCGATAAAGAGGCGTTGGCAGAATTAGCGCAATTTGCGACGAGCAATTCGAGCAATTGCTTAGTCATTATCAGTGATAAATACGATAAAAAAAGCCAAAACAGTGCGTTTTTTTTGCTTTGCGACAAATTTGGTCAGGTCATTGAATGCCATCTTTATCAAGAGCAGCAACGCGAACAACTGCTACAGCAACACGCCCAAGATTTTGGGCTCGAACTCACCAAACCCGCTTGGCAAATGCTGATGGCACAAACTCAGCATAATTTGCTGGCGGCTTACCAAAGTCTGTGGCGACTCTCCTACCTCTATGCTACAACAGATGCGAATCCCCCTACCCATTTTGTGACCATCGATGAGGCTCAGCTGTTTGATGGGTTGGTGAGTCAATCTATGTTTACCACCTTTGATTTATCGGATGCCATGTTGTCAGGTGATACCGCGCAGGTGGCAAAAATCTTACAGCAACTCAAAGCCAGTGAAGAACCAGAGAGTCTGGTATTATGGATGATAGCCAAAGACATGCGCAATATTTTAAGCTTGCAATCAGGGGCAAGTTATCAAAGCCTCGGCATTTGGCAAAGTAAGCAACAACTATATAGTAAAGCCCTGCATCGTCATTCCCATGACGCTACCCGCAACTGGTCGGATGCACTGTACCAAGCCGACCAAGCCATCAAAGGTCTGGTGCAACAACCGGCTTGGGAGCTGCTCTACCAACTCGCTTTTCGTCTAGCGGGTCAACCGTTATTTCACTAGTTGCTTTAAAAGTTACTTTAAAAGTTGCTTTTAAAAATGCTCCGCAACCTTTGCAATCTTTGCAACCCTTCAAACAACCCGCCCATCAAACCACCACCCCCCAAACTTTTAATGCGTTTTTCTTACTCATAACATTCATTTTATAATCCAGTAAGATTATGTCGTTATAATTAAAAATCCCTGCGACTTACCCTATTTTTATTGCAATTTATTCTCATTTAGCTTTTAATGCTCAGTGGTAAAAAACTTTGTTTGTTTACTTTTAATTTTTTTTTCAATTGTTTATCGCTTGATAAGGCTTGGCACGATGACCGCTACCCAAAAAAAATGGCTCAAATGGGCAATCTTAAGTTTGATCGTTATTTCGCTGGCAGCGTTAGCTTATTGGTACTTTAAACCCAAACCCCAAAAACCCAATTACATCACCGCCAATGTCGAACGTAGCGATATTGAAAACAGTGTCATGTCCACGGGCAAAGTTGAAGGCATTAAGCAAGTGGATGTTGGCGCTCAGGTGTCAGGGGAAGTGACAAAATTGTATGTTGAAGTGGGTGATACAGTCAAAAAAGGCGATGTTATTGCTCAAATTGACCCAGTTACCCTGCAAAATACTTTAACCACGCAGCAAGCTACCTTACAGCAAAGCAAAGCGAATTTGGAAAGTACCAAGTCCGCCTATCAGACCAAACAAGCCGCACTTGCCACAGCGCGAGCCGACTTGAAAGGTAAAATAGCAACCTTGCAACAATCGCAAACAGAATACAATCGCCTAAAATCCTTGCTTGCCATGAATGCCATCTCCAAACAAGAGCTGGAGCAAGCGGATACCGCTGTCAAAACAGCGCAAGCCAATGTGGACAGCGCCAAAGAAGCGATTGCGACTGCCCAAGCAAATATTGCCTCATCGCAAGCCGATATTGTGAGTGCACAACAAACCATAAAAAAATCGCAAACGGACGTCAATACGGCTGAAAAAAATCTTGGATATAGCCAAATTGTTGCCCCGATGTCAGGCACGGTGATTTCTATCACCACCAAAGAAGGGCAAACGGTGAACGCCAATCAATCAGCCCCCACCATTGTGACATTGGCAGATTTGAGTAGTGTGCGGGTGAAAGCCAAAATATCAGAAGCCGATGTCGTTAACCTCAAAGTAGGGTTGCCTGTTTATTTCAATATCATTGGACGCCCAGATAAGAAATACCAAGCCACGCTGTCGACCATTGGACCTGCGCCCGATGGCACCACCGCCAGTGATTCATCGACGTCAACGGATTCGGCGATTTACTACATTGGTTATTTTACTGTCCCCAATCCCGATGGGGCGCTACGCATCAATATGACAGCGCAAGTCTATATTGTTGAAAACAAAGTCAATAATGTGCTTAGCGTACCGGCTGCAGCAATCAAAACTGACCCAAAAATGGGCAGTTATGTTGAAGTGGTACAAGCCGATGGTACTACCAAAAAACAAGCGGTCAAAACAGGTGTCACCAATCGTATTACCACCCAAATTCTTAGCGGCGTCAACCAAGGTGATAAGGTGGTTGTGGGTCAATCAACGGTGAGTAAATCACGTTCATCGTCTAAAAATAACGGTCGTCCGCCGATGATGTAATGATCGGTAGATGATAACCCTAGATTGTAAACGTTGATTGTAACCTATGACGCATGCTAACCCTATGACGCATGCTAACTGTGAGACACACGGCTGATGATAACGCAAGACACCAAACAACCTGTCATGGAAGTGAAGGATTTAATCCGCGAATTCCCTGCAGGTGATGAAAAAATTCGGGTTTTACATGGGATTGACTTGACCATTTATGAAGGTGAAATGGTCGCAATTATCGGTCAATCAGGCTCGGGTAAATCCACCTTAATGAACATTTTAGGCTGCCTAGATCAGGCGACCGCAGGTAGTTACCACATCTATGGCAAAGCGGTGGACAAACTCACCGCAGACGAACTTGCTGAGCTTCGCCGTGAGCATTTTGGGTTTATTTTTCAGCGCTATCATTTACTTGGTGACCTCAATGCCCAAGACAATGTCGCCGTCCCTGCCGTGTATGCAGGGATGCCGGTGCGGCAACGTGAAGCGCGCGCCACCCAATTGTTAGACGACTTAGGGCTTGGGGCAAAAACCCAAAATCGTCCTAGCCAACTCTCCGGTGGTCAACAACAGCGTGTGTCTATTGCTCGTGCGTTAATGAATGGGGGCGACATTATCCTGGCTGATGAACCGACTGGGGCATTAGATAGCCAATCGGGTAAAGACGTGATGGCGATTTTGAGAAATCTAAATAGCCAAGGTCATACCATCATTATGGTGACCCACGATCCTTCCATCGCTGCCCAAGCCGAACGCGTGATTGAAATCAAAGACGGACAGATTCTTAAAGATTATTATACCGACAATAGAGTTGATAAAACTAACGAGGTTCAACACCTAAATTTTGCCAAAAAATCTGGTGTTACCGCGTTTTTAGACCGCTTATCTGAAGCCTTTAAGATGTCTGTTTTGGCGATGAAAGCCCATAAAATGCGGACATTGTTAACCATGTTAGGTATTATTATCGGTATTGCCTCTGTGGTATCGGTAGTGGGTCTAGGGCAAGGTTCTCAACAAAAAATTCTCAATGATATTAGCTCCTTAGGCACCAATACTTTAACCATACGAGATGGCTATAAATTTGGTGACCCTCGCCGCAAATATCATGATAATAATTTAACAGATGCCGATGCGAATGCTGTCGCAGAACAGCCGTATGTGCAAAGCGTCAGTCCACAAGTCAGCAGCAGCGCCACCGCCCGTTACCGTGAAACAGAAGCTTCTGTAAATGTCAGTGGCGTGGGCAAAGATTATCTAACGGTGAAAGGGGAAAAACTGGCGCTTGGGCAAACCTTTAATGACAATAGTATCACCTCAATGACCCAAGATGTGATTATTGATAATAATGCAAAAACCGCCTTTTTTGCCAATGTCAGTGACCCCATTGGTGAAGTGATGTTGGTGGGTAGTGTGCCCGCTCGTGTCATCGGTGTGCTGCAGCCATCTGAGCAAGCTTTTGGTCCAAGTTCAGACACCCCTACCCTATATATGCCTTATACCACTGTGATGCATAGAATGCTTGGTACTAGTCATGTAGATAGTTTTATTGTGCTACTAAAAAACACTATCTCGTCTAGTGCCGCTGAGCAAGCCGTTTCTGATTTGATAGAGCAGCGACACGGCACCGATGACTTTCGTATTCAAAACTCCGATTCAATTCGTCAGACGATTGAATCCACCACAGGCACGATGACCTTACTGGTTTCATCGATAGCCATTATTTCTTTGATTGTGGGGGGTATTGGCGTCATGAATATTATGCTTGTCTCAGTCACCGAGCGTACCAGTGAAATTGGTGTGCGCATGGCAGTGGGCGCAAGGCAATCTGATATCATGCAGCAGTTTTTGATAGAAGCGATTTTGGTGTGTATCTTGGGCGGGATTTTAGGTATTAGCCTAGCGTTTGGTATCGGCGCTTTAATTAACAAATTTGCAGGGGGTAATTTCCAAGTGGTGTATTCAACCACCTCCATTGTAGCGGCTGTGGTATGTTCCACTCTCATTGGTGTGGTTTTTGGGTTTATTCCGGCGCGCAATGCCGCCAGACTCAATCCTGTTGATGCCTTATCAGGTGGTGAATAAAATTTTTATCACCTGATTAATTAACATTTAGCCAATCAAGATTCATCTAATTAAGGCTGGATAAGTTAAAGATTAAAGGGATAAAAACGTATCATAAGTCAATGAATTTACGTCTCTATTTTGATGCCAATCTTTAGTTAAAAAAATTGTGCAAAAAGGCTTGCAAACCAAGATTTAATGCGTATAATATGCACTCACTTAACGGCAATAGCCAAAATAAAAACGTGGAAAATCGTTTTTTATTGCCTTAAAAGTTTTGGATCGTTAGCTCAGTTGGTAGAGCAGTGGACTTTTAATCCATTGGTCCCGCGTTCGAGTCGCGGACGATCCACCATATATTGCTTTGCAATTTTTTAATGCTTTAGCAAATCATAGATTTGCTCTTGCGAAGCTAAAAACGTCTCCCAGACGTTTTCTTAACGCTTCTCAGGATCGTTAGCTCAGTTGGTAGAGCAGTGGACTTTTAATCCATTGGTCCCGCGTTCGAGCCGCGGACGATCCACCATATCCAAAGCCCTTATCGAATTGATAAGGGCTTTTTTTATACCATTGATTTTATAACGCTATGATTTAGGCTAGCAGTTTATCTAGCTTATATTAGGCAAATAAAAATTAACGGCTCTACTTCAACGCATCTTTGATTGTATTAAATGGTCAGCTTAGCGTTTAGTAAAGAAAAAAGCCAAACCATTAAAGGTTTGGCTTTTGACAGCATCCAACAGTGATGCTGTCAAGATAGGCTACGACTTTTAGTGTAGCTTATTTTTGGTATGGATAGTTAGGTGATGTACTTAATACATAGCCTGTTGCACCACCTGCGGCTGCACCGATTGCTGCGGCTTTACCGATGTCACTACGGTCGCCATCTGATTTTGCCAGTGCACCTAATGCTGCACCCGCTACTGCGCCTTGCATCGCCGCGCGAGAAGAGCCTTGGGTAGTGACGCGGTTGCCATAGGCATCAGTGGTAGCACAAGCTGTCAGTGCTGTTGAACCAACAAGTGTCGCAAGTACCGCAAGTGTTTTAAGTGATTTCATACTTTTCTCCAGTAGGGTTTCCATTTGCTAAAATGTCAGGTCCTTTTAGCAACTTACGGAAGTTATATTAGCGTAAATTTTTCACCCTATTGTTATGAATAAAGACTGATTTATACGTGTTTTGTAAGTAACCTTGCTATAGTTTGGGAAGAAAATAGCTTACTGAAGGTTGCGTTAACTTTTCTACAATACTGGTTCTACCATACCGAGCCTATATTAGACATGATACGTATTCAATAAATCGGTGAATTGCGCTTCAGAGACCACTTTTACCCCCAGTTTTTCGGCATTGGCAAGTTTACTACCCGCTTTTTCGCCTGCGAGCAGTGCGGTGGTCTTGGCAGAAACGCTGCCTGAGACTTTTGCCCCTAATGCTTGCAATTTGGCTTTGGCTTCGTCACGTCCCATGCCTTCAAGGGTGCCTGTAATGACCCAACTTTGACCTTTAAGCGGCTGATTACCTTCAGGCACTTGGCTGACAGGCTGCCAATGAATACCGGCTTGTAATAATCGATTGATGACTTCGATATTGTGCTCGGCACGAAAAAACTCAAAAATCGAGTCTGCGGTTTTTTCACCGACATCGGGAGTTTTTTGTAAGGCTTCGATACTTGCTGCCATGAGTGGCTGCAAGTCGCCAAATTGCATGGCTAAATTCATCGCCGTGCTCTCGCCTACGCCACCAATACCCAAGGCAAAAATAAACCGCGGTAGGGTCGTATCTTTACTTTTTTCAATGGCAGCCAGCATATTTTCGACAGATTTTTCCCCCAATTTTTCAAGGTTGATGAGCGCATCGCGGTGATTGTTAAGCGCATAAATATCTGCGACATTTTTAACAATACCCCGCTCAAAAAAGTTAATTAACCAGCGCTCACCGAGCCCATCGATATCCATCGCTTTACGACTGACAAAGTGAATCAGCGCTTCTTGTTGCTGGGCTGGACAAAATAGCCCCCCAGTGCATCGTGCCAGCGCTTCACCTTCTGGCATGATAACCGGTGAACCACACACCGGGCAATGCGTCGGCAGGCTCACCACTTGGGCATTGGCGGGGCGCTCGTCCGTCCAAACGCGCGTAACTTTGGGAATGACATCACCAGCACGGTGTACGCTGACCATGTCCCCTGTTCGGATATCTAAACGCTGAATTTCACCGATATTATGCAGGGTGACATTGCTCACAGTGACGCCACCGACATTGACAGGTTCAAGCTTGCCCACGGGCGTCAACTGACCTGTGCGCCCTACTTGCCATTCAATCGCATTTAGACGCGTCATCACAGTTTCGGCAGGGAATTTATAGGCAGTTGCCCAGCGTGGCTCACGGCTTAAAGTGCCCAGTTGCTCTTGCAAGGCTAAACTATTGACCTTAATCACCGTGCCATCAATTTCAAAGGGTAAGCGGCTGCGTTTCTCAATCACCGATTGATAATACGCTTGTAGCTGCGCGGCTGTTTGCACGATTTTGATATCGCTGATGCTAAAACCCAACCCTTGTAGCCAAAATAGCGCATCGGATTGGGTGGTAATCTCAGCGGGCAAGCCCTGATTGACAGAATAGGCATAAAACGCCAGCGGACGACTTTTGGCGATATTGGGGTCAAGCTGGCGCAAACTTCCTGCGGCAGCGTTACGCGGATTGGCAAAGGTTTTCTCCCCTTTTGCTTGGGCATCACGGTTGAGCCTTGCAAACCCTGCTTTGGGCATGAGTACTTCGCCGCGCACTTCTAAGCGCGGTATATCAATCGCCAGCTGCAGGGGTAGATTTCGAATAGTACGCACGTTTTGGGTAATATCTTCGCCCGTTTGACCATCGCCGCGCGTGACCGCTTGCACAAATTGCCCGTTTTGGTACAACAGTGAAACCGCAAGCCCGTCAAGTTTGAGCTCGACTTCATATTCGGGGTTTTGCTGATGGTCTGCCAAACGGTCATTGACACGTCGCATAAAGTTCTGTAAATCGTCAAAGGTAAATAAATTACCCAGTGACAGCATGGGTATCTGGTGGGTGACTTGGGTAAAAAACGGCAACGGCTTGTCGCCTACTTGGTTGGTAGGGCTGTCGCTTTGTACCAATTGAGGATACGCGGTTTCTAGTGCCACCAGTTCTTGGCGGAGTTGGTCGTATTCGCTATCTTCTAACAGCGGATTATCTAAGACATAGTAAGCGTGGTTATGTTGTTTTAGCTGGGCAATGAGTTTGCGCATTTGCGCAGTAATGGCGGCTGTGTTCATAATGATTATGATTTAAAAAAGATAACGGATATTTTACAACAAAGTGATGGTTTACTTGGTCAATTTTTTCAGTCACAAGGTCAGTCAAAACAGTAAACATTTTGGCAATAAAAATTTTGATAATAAAAAAAGGCACTCACGAGGAGTACCTTGTTTTCATTTTAGTAAAATCTATCGACCAAAATTAATGGCAAGCTCGCGCATGGCTTGGGTGTTTTCTTTGTTAATTGGCTCGCCTGTGTCGTCATATACCGTGGCATTTAAGTCATTGGCAAGCAATCCTGCGATACTCATCATGCTATCAAAGCCTTGAACAGGGCGCGGGTGTGGTAGCGATAAAAATAATACCAATCCTTTCATGGTTTGCGTCGGTAGTCGATTGAGATCGAAAGGTGAAATACCTTCATTATCAATCATCATCAGACTAAACCACAATAAGCCTGTCCCGTCTTTGTTTTCGTAGCGGTGGAACATATTCATCGCACCAAACTTCAAGCCATACTTGTCAATCAGCTCTAACAGATAATCGCCTTTAATGTCGACAAACTGCTGATTAGGAAAAATACTGATGTTGATATTTTGAATCGCATTGTTGAGTGGGCTGTTTTGTTCTTCGTCAATTTGCGCTTGGATATGGGTGTCCAAAATTGGGCTGTTATCGGTAAAGCTGTCATTTTTTAGCTGATTTTCATCGAAAGTATGAACAACAGGGGTGATAGTCTCCGTGGCATTGGCAAGCATGCTAAAAGCGTCGTTTTCGTTTTCCACAAATGTATTGGTTTCTGCCAATAATTTGTCGTTGGCAGATTTAGTGGCATTGGCAAAACCGCCATTGGCTGGATAGTTGTCTAGGTGTAACTCGGTATCGTCCGCGCTTAGCTTTACTTCGCCTTTAGGATTGTCGGATGTAATTTCCGCTTTGAATAACTGGCTTTCTTGCGGCTCAGGGCGCTGATGGCGCGGAATAATAGGTAAACCATCTTTGTCATGCTCAATCGCGTCAGTCGCTAATACATCTTGGTTTTTTTGACGAATGGATTTTAGTAGCGTGTAAATACCCCAAACGATAGCAACAACCGCAAGAATGATAAGAATAAGCTGAGTGATAGACATAAACAACGACCTTTGAGAAAGACGATAACGACCCTGTTTGTAGTATAAAAATTTTTACATCGGTATTTTTGCCGTTATACTACCATGACTTCATAAAATCAGCTAGAAAAAACCGTGACAAGGCTTGACTTTTTGCGTATTTGACAGGTGAAAATCGCTTATGCCAAATAAGCTTCTACCTCAGTCATATCCACACTGACCAGCTTGGACACCCCTGCCGTTGGCATGGTCACACCTTTGAGCTCATCGGCAATTTGCATGGCAAGTTTGTTATGACTGATAAAAACAAACTGCACGTCTTTGGCAAGCTGCTCAATTAAGCGGGTAAAGCGCGCGACATTGGCATCATCGAGCGGCGCATCGACTTCATCGAGCACACAAAATGGCGCGGGCTGCTGTTTAAAAATAGCAAAAATTAAACTTAGCGCCGTCAAGGTTTTTTCCCCGCCTGATAACATGGCTAGCCGGCTGTTCTTTTTGCCTTTCGGCTGTGCCATAAGCTCTAGCCCTGACTGCCAGCCTTTGCCGCTGCCATCTTTGTCATTGATATGGTCTGATAACACCAGCTGCGCTTGCCCGCCGCCAAATACTTGGGTAAATAGCTTGTTAAGTTCGATATTGACTTGGGTCAACATATCCATAAAAAGCTGTTTGGTCTGACTGTCAATCTGCTGGATAGCAAGTTGTAATTTTTCAATGCTTGCGGTCAAATCCGAGATTTGCTCAGCAAGGGGCGCTAAGCGGCTGTTTACTTCACTGAGCTCGGCTACCGCGGCATGATTGACTGCGCCAAGATTAACCACCTGTGATGCTAACTCATCGAGTTGTCGCTGTAGTTGCTCGCGTTTGCTGCTACCCAGTAACTCAATGTCGTCAGTTTTTGGCACGGCGATTTTGCGACTAGTCAATTGCTCACCAATCAATGCCACGTTTTGCTTGGCTAGTGCCAATGCGGTGTCGGTGGTGTGATATTGCTGTTGTAGTTGGCTTAACTGCTGCTGAGACTCTTGCACACCCAATTGCGCTTGATGTAGCTCGGTTTCCATGGTTTTCAAGGTGATTGTCAATTGCGTAACGCTGTCATTGGCGGTTTGCAGTTGCGTCCAGTCCACCGTGAGTTGTTGTTGTAGCTGTGGCAAGCGTGCCTGCTGCTCGCTAATTTTATGACTCAGCAGCTGCTGCTCACTAGTGAATCTTGCTTGGTCTTGCCAAGCTTTGGCAAGTTGCTGCTCACTTGCGGTGATTTGCAATTGTCCCGTTGCCAGTGTTTGGGTGATGCGATTTTGTTGTTGTTCTAGTTCGCGCTGTTGACTGGCAAACTGGTTTAAACGTTCATCGAGTGACTGGCGCTCGCTAATTTGCTGCTGTAATTGCGGTTGTAATTGCGAAAGCGTGTTGCTTAGCTCATAAGTCCGCTGTTGCTCTTGGTGTAATTTTTCCGCAAAACCTAGCCCCTCTTGTTGTAGACGCTCGCTGTCACTGTCGAGGCGTTTTTTATCTTGCGTAAGTTTATCGAGTGCGGATTGATAGCGATACTGCTGTTGTAATTTTTGTTGCTGGCATTGCTGTTGTTGCTGGGTTAGGCTTAGCAGTTGATTACGCGCGGTTCGTTCTTGTGCTTGCCATTCTTGCAGACTAACTCTCGCTTGCTGCAAGCGATCGGCTAGACGCTGTAGTTGCGGTTGTTGCTGCGCCAAGTGTTCATCGAGCTCTTCAATACGGGCTTCATTCATCAACTGCTGGCTAAAACTGATAACCTGCTGACCCTCAGCTTGCAACAAATGGCTTAGGTTAATCAGCAGCTGCTGATTACAGAGTATTAGTTGTTGCGCTGATGTCTGCACCAGCAACCAATCGCCCGTTGGTAAGTTATCGAGCAGCCCTTTATGCTGCACATCTGCCCAGTCAAGTGGCATCGCACTGATCCAAACCTGCTGAAAAATAGCCAAATTTGGTGCAGCAATCAAAGCAGACAGTGGCAAACAACCTTCTATTAGATGGCTGTTCGCTGTGTGATTATTCGATGGGCTAGGTAAAGTGGATTGATTATCAATAAACAGCGCATGGTCATGGATGATTTGGGCAAAATCTTGGTCAGCAGCAATCGACCATTTGGCAAATACCGTAACTAGGGTATCAAAAACATTGGCATACCGCTTACCTGTTTCGGTCAATTGCAGTTGACTGATAAGTTTTGGCAAACTGCTATTATTTTCTTGATTGGGTGACTGTTGGATAACTTGGTCAAGGGCAGTTTCTTGTTGTGCTAGCAAATTTTGTAGTGTCGCTTGCTCGGTTTGCCACGCTTGGTACTGCTGCTCAGCTTGGCGATGCTGACGAGTTAAGCTGTCAACTTCATCGGCTTGGTCAGCGATAGACTCTTGACGGGCGATGATATTGGCTTCAAGACGTTCAATCTCATCACTGAGTTTCGTCATTTGCGTGTCTAGTTCGTTATTCTCAAACGCTGCAAATTGCTCATCAAATGTGGCATTAGCAGTCTGCCATGCCAATACGGCTTTGTCATGTTCGCTTTGGCGTTGTTGTTGGCGCTGTTGTTGGCTGGCATGGTGTTTGAGGGCATTTTCACTGACAGCAAGATTTTTTTCTACGTCTTGCTTTTGCTTATTTAATGCCGCTAAATTTTTCGCAATGTGCTCACGCTGCTGTTTACAATCATCTTGCTCCTCACGCAATTGCTGCAACTGTGCGGCGAGTTGTTCAAGCTTTGCAGGTAAGCCTTCAATACGCATTTGTGCTTGCTGTTTTTGTGCTTGCAACGCTTGTTGATAATCTGCAAAACGACCCAGTTCAACATTGAGGATATTCAGGCGTTGTTGGTCATTGGCAAGGGCTTGCTCAGCTTGTTTCAGTAGACTTTGGGTTTCATGCTGCTGCTGCCAATAATCCTTAGCAAGATTTTGCTGGGTTTGTAGAGTGTGCTGTTGTTCGGTCAGAGCCTGCTGGGCAAGTTGCTGCTGCTCGATTAATCCTTCAATCAATATTTGCTGGGCATCCACGCGCTCACGCATCGCTTGAAAATCTGCCGCCAACGTTTGCTGTTTTTGCCATGCCCGCCCATAGTCATCAATGAGTAGCTGCTCACTGATCGCCTGCTGCGTTTGTTGCCATTGCTGGGCTTGTTGTGCCGTTTTGGCTTGTTTTTCTAGGCGTTTTTGTTGGCTGGTTAGTTCGCTGACCATATCATGCAGCCGCGCCAAATTATCGCTTGCGGTATCCAGCTGTTTTTGGGTCTCATCACGCCGGCTTTGGTAGCGCGACACGCCCGACGCCTCTTCGATAAACTCTCGTAGCTGCAACGCATTGGCATCAATGATACGCCCTATCATACCCTGCTCAATCACTGCATACGAGCGTGCGCCAAGACCTGTGCCCAAAAAAATATCGACTACATCGCGGCGACGTACTTTGGTGCCATTGATAAAGTAATCGGATTTGCCTTCTTTATTGATTTGCCGGCGTACTGATAATTCTTGATACAGATTGAGCGCGTGGTGGATGCCGCTGCTACCATCTTCGCCGCGGGTATGTTCAAACACCAATTCTACGCTTGCCAAGCTTTTGGCGGACTTGTCTTCTGTGCCTGCAAAAATGACATCACTCATCGCGCCGCCGCGAAGCTGCTTAGCGGAGGATTCGCCCAGCACCCAGCGGATGGCATCAATCACATTGGATTTGCCGCAGCCGTTGGGACCGACAATCGCGGTGATGGTTTTGGGAAAATGAAACGTTGTAGGATTGGCAAAGGATTTAAAGCCTGCCAGTTTGAGCTGTTTTAACCGCATGTTGCTAGAGTGTAGGTATCAAAAAAAGGCGCTTATTTTAGCAAAATTTTAGCGATTATTCATTAAATCTATGCTGACTTGATTTATGCTGACTGGGTACACAGAAATCAGACTAAACCTGCTAAACCCTTAAGCTGATAAATCTATCATGGCATAAAAAAAAGCATAAAAAAAACCGCTAAGTGGCTTAGCGGTTTTATCAATCAGGCTATTGGTTAATATTATTTTGCCGGTGACGCAGTAGCAGTAGCGGTATTCGCTGTTGCAGTCGCGGTATTGGCAGGTACAGAAGCGGTTGTGGTGGTCGTTGTCGTCGTGGTGGTTTCAGTCTTGGCTTCTTCTTTTTTACCACAGCCCACAAGGCTGATGACCGTCACTAATGCGATTAATAATTTATTCATAGTTTTCTCCAAAAACGGTTAATGTAATCATCCATCTGATAACTTGATAGTCCGATAACTATATGATCCCAATAACTATATCACTAGGTTAATCAGTATCACTAGGTTAATCAGTTTATAAAATCTCAACTTAATTTTATCAAGACGTAATGGCATTTTATGAGTTTTCTGACCGTTTGGGTAGCGGCTGTGACGATTTTTTTAAGGGTTTTATGTAAATATTTATGCGTATCATCAGTCAATACGCCCAATACACTAAATTTTACCCACGCCATTGTGTGCTACAATAACCATTAAAAATTAACCACTAAAATTTAATCGCTAAAAATTTTTAAAAGAACTATTGCTATGTCTATGCTGCTCTCCTCACCCAATGTTCAAGCCGTTCGCGCTTATTTACTTGATTTGCAAGACCGTATTTGCCAAGCGCTAGAACACCAAGAAGCCACTGGCGGCTTTAATCTATATGCTGAAGGTGCCAGCAACGCCAAATTTGTCGCCGATATTTGGGAAAGACCCACTGAGCAAGGCACCCATCAAAATTTGGGCGGTGGTCGCTCCAATGTACTTCAAGGCGGCAAAGTGATCGAAAAAGGCGGGGTGATGTTTAGCCACATTGTTATCAACCATCTGCCAGCCACTGCCACCGCTCGCCACCCTGAACTTGCCGGTCGTGAAGCGCAAGCACTCGGTGTCTCGCTGGTGATTCATCCGACCAATCCCAACGTGCCAACCAGCCATGCCAACGTGCGCATGTTTATCGCGGAAAAAGAAGGCTACGAGCCGATTTGGTGGTTTGGTGGTGGCTTTGATTTGACGCCGTTTTATCCCGTGATGGAAGACTGTGTGCATTGGCACCAAGTGTGTCATGATTTGTGCGCGCCGTTTGGGAGTGACGTTTATCCCAAGTTCAAGACTTGGTGCGATGAGTATTTTTATCTAAAGCATCGTAACGAACAACGCGGCATCGGCGGCTTATTTTATGATGATTTGAATACGCTTAGCATGGGCTGGGATTTTGATAAGTGCTTTGCGTTTATGCAGGCGGTAGGCAATGGCTATCTTCAAGGCATTATCCCGATTTTTGAGAAACGCAAGCACACGCGCTATAGCGAGTCGCAGCGTAATTTTCAGTTATATCGTCGCGGTCGCTATGTCGAATACAATCTGGTGTATGACCGCGGTACTTTGTTTGGTTTGCAATCAAACGGGCGCATTGAGTCGATTTTGGTCAGTCTGCCGCCGCTCACTGGCTGGGAATATCGTTATGAACCTCTCGCAGGAACGCCCGAATTTGAACTCACGGATTTTTATCTAAAACCCAGAGATTGGCTGAACATCAAGGCTTAACAAAACACAATTTTAAAAAACATAATCTTAAAAAACACAATAAAAAAGGGCAATCACAATTGCCCTTTTTTTAATGGGCGATTAACCCATTAAGTTTGGTTGTACGATTTCTATCCAGTACCCATCTGGATCCAAGATGAAGGCAATATCTTTCATCGTGCCTTCTTCAGGGCGTTTTTTGAAGGTGACTTGATGTTGCTCAAACCAAGCAACCGCTTCTTGCAGATTTGGCACAGCAAAACAAATATGCCCAAATCCTTGTGGTTCGCTGTTGCCACTGTGATAGTGAAACTCTGCATCAGACTCAGTGCCATAATTATGGGTCAATTCTAGTACCCCTGGCTGACTAAAGGTAAATGCTGCTAAAGCGGCGGTATCGGTTGGCAAATTTGCCACCTGTTCATCGGTGAGCTTTGCCAAAAAATACAAATCAAATTCCGCTTGTGGATAGCGTTTGGTTTGTAGTAGCGTCATGCCTAATACATCTTGATAGAAAGCCAAAGACACTTGCGGGTCTTTTACTCTAAGCATGGTGTGATTAAAGATAAACCCATTGGTAGCGGACAAGTTTGTCATAGTGATCCTTATTGTAATGTGCCTCTAAAAGAAAAAATGTTAAAAGAAAAAGACGTTGACTAAAGTTCATTAATAGCGATAGTTTGCCAAAAATTCAATACTGTTTAATTTTAATTAACTTTTGGGTAAAAATATAGCCCTCATTGCTTATAACATCATGGCTAATAACATCATGGCTCATAACATTACGCTTAGGTAAGTTACTCAATTCGCTATTTACTATTCACTATTCAATATTCGCTACTCAATAAAGGTCACTTTACCCGTGTCCAAATCATACACCGCACCAACAATAATTAAGCTACCATTATTAACCGCATCTTCAAGAATACGAGAGCCGTGTTTGAGCTGGGTGACTGACATACGCACGTTGGCTTTAATACCCCGATTAATCAACTCTTGCGCGTCAATGTCTTGTCCATTGGCGGTATAAATTTCATGCAAGTTGTAAACACTGGGACGGATACGGTCAACAATCGAACGTAAATTGGGCGAAAACTGCTGATCAGGATTGATCAGTGTCTCCACACAAGCCGTCACCGCGCCGCAATGTGAATGACCCAACACCACGACTAACTTGGTACCGAATTTTTCAGCGGCAAACTCAACCGAGCCAATCTGAGACGGCGCGACCACGTTGCCTGCTACACGAATGACGAATAAATCACCCAAACCTTGATCAAAGACAATCTCAGCCGGGACGCGCGCATCAGAACAACCCAAAATAATCGCAAACGGTTCATGCACGTGGGTGAGCGCATTAGACGCTAGCAAGGTTGATTGGGGGTTTTGCACATTCTCTACGAATCGTGCGTTGCCTTGTTTGAGCATCTCGAGCGCTTGCTCGGCAGTTTCTGGACGCGGTAAGTGACTGTTTGGCATTTGGTTTTCTCCTTTCACCCTGTGATAATAACGAACTGTATGATGATATAAAACGCGATATTTTTTATCATTTTAAACTTTTTAAAACTCAAAATTTTTTTAAGATGGTTCTATCGCTACTATAATACCTCATCGCCTGCCACAGCAATATGCCCATCGGCTATTTGGTTCTTGACTTCCTCCCCTTGCTAAAGCAAGGGGATTCCTTCTACAAGACGGTCAAGCCCGACCGCAAGAATGTTCTTACTGGCATTGACATCTCTATCATGCCATGTGCCACACGAAGCACATATCCATTCTCTTATTCCAAGCGATTTTCTACCTTTCGGACTATTGGCGGTGATTTCACCGCAACACGAACATCGCTGGGTCGTGTATCTCTCATTCACGATTTCAAANTCGCTTGATTACCATACCCCTGCACAGGTTTATTTAGATAACAATAGTTCGGTTAATACTGTGCTTTATCAACCCAATTCTATCTTAATTTTGTGATTATTTGGTCTAGACATTGGGGAGTACCTTATAGACCTGCTTTTAATAAAAAGGATTTAAGGATTTTTTCCACGCATTGCATAAAAGCGTATTTTACCTGTCCCAAATTTTGATTATTTATCTCAAGATGATTTTTTATACTTCTAAGATCAGCTCTAATAGATTCAGCGAAAATCAAATAAGAATTCCAATGATTTAGAATTTGAAAAGATTCTAAAGCTTTGGAATACAAGTCAATGATTAATTCAAGCTCGTCATCAGTTAATCTCTCTATCATAAAAGGCGTGATTTCTTTACACATCCGTAAGATATTTGTTTGATTCTGACCTCCTTTGATATTCAAGTTTTTTTCTATGAAGAACTCACATTTTCCATAGAAATTAGGAACGCTAAATCTCCATAAATCACCTTGTAAATTGATAATCACCATGCCTAAATCAAGATTAGTTCTTCTTGCATTTTGATATTTACTTCGACACCATTTATCTAAACATTCAACAATGAAGTTTCCCAATTCATTATCATTTAATGGAGAATTAACAACTATTGGTAAGGGAATAGTGGGAAAAACATTACCTAATCTAGAATGGATATATATGTATCTTTGATATACAGCAATTCTTTTATCAATAGCTTCTTTATCAAACTTCTCAATTAAATTGTTTAATTCAGCTTCAAACCTTTTAGGAATCATTCTTCATCTCACAAACTGTATTGGCACGTTTGACAGTACACTTTTTAAAATTATTTGAAAATCATATCGGGATTGTGTTGGTTAATTTGTTTATAGTAAATGAAATTCGGCCATTAAGCGATATTATGACTTATTCAACTAGCATCAATATAACGCACAATTCTCAAGCCAACACAGCGGTATTACTGGGTTTGCTCTCTGTTTTTGCCTTTTCTTTAACGCTGCCTTTTAGCAAAATTGCTGTGCAAGTCTTAACAGGTCTAGAAGTAGGTTTACTGCGTTCGTTAATTGGCGGTGTTATGGCAATGATTATCTTATTGATCAAACATTGTGCTCTGCCAAACCGCCAGCAAGTCATTCGTTTATATCTTGGTTCACTGGGCATTATTTACGGTTTTCCGATATTCTCTAGCCTTGCTATGAAGTCGGTACCTGTGAGTCATGGGGCGATTGTACTAGCGATTTTACCGTTATCGACTGCCGTTTTTGGGGTATGGCTTAGTAAAAAGATAATGCCTCTAGCCTTTTGGATTTGGTCGATTGTTGGGGCGCTATTGGTCATAGGCTACGTGGTAATGACTAAAGATTTACAGAGTTTAGTATTAGGCGATATCTACTTAGCCTTGGCAGTGATATTAGCAGGGTTTGGCTATGCCCAAAGTGGTCAGCTATCACAAAGCATGCCTGGGTGGCAGGTAATTTGCTGGATGTTAGTACTCAACTTTCCAATTATTTTAGGACTGTCCTTGGCTTTCGTAGATTTTTCTCATATTAATATGATGAAAGCTAGCCATATGGGTGCCTTATTGTTTTTGGCCAGCGTGAGCGGACTATTCGGTTTTTTTAGTTGGAATAAAGCATTAGCTATGGGTGGTATCGCTACAATTAGTCAGTTACAGCTATTACAAACATTTTTAACATATGGTGTGGCGGTTTTATTTATGGGTGAGCGGTGGAGTTGGCTAAGTTTAATCATTTGTCTCTTAGTTGTGGCAACGGTTTATCAAACCCAAAAGACGGCTAGGCAAGTGTCTTAGCCATAACAACGTCTACACTAGCTTATAAAGCGATTACTTGACCCATTAGTAATCGCATGTTTTTATTGAGCCAACATCCACGCCACCGCTGCATCGATATGCAGAAGTGTGGTGTCAAACACAGGTAGTGGGCTATTTTCTTCATTGATAAGCAGTCCGATTTCAGTACACCCCAAAATTACGGCTTGTGCACCCTGCGCTTTGAGTGTCTCAATGATTTGAATATATTGCTCGGCAGCGCTCGGTTTAATTTGGTTTAAACACAACTCATCGTAAATAATGCGATGCACGATTTGCTGATCAGATTCGCTAGGGATAATCGTTTGGATACCATATTTGACTAATGTTGTTTGATAAAAGCCATCCGTCATACTAAAACTAGTCCCTAACAATCCTACCTTGTCCAAGCCTTGTTTAGCAATGGCTTGAGCCGTGATGTCAATCAAATGTAAAAATGGGACATCTATCGCATCTGTGATGAACTCAGCGACTTTGTGCATGGTATTGGTGGCAAGTAAGATTCCATCAACGCCTGCGAGTACTAAGCGTTTTGCAGCATCCGCTAATATTTCACCTGCTTGTTGCCAGTTGCCTTGTTTTTGTAGTTGGGCAATTTCTTCAAAGTCGAGATTATAAATAACCAGTCTAGCCCCATGATTAGCGCCAAGAAGTTGATTGATTTGTTCATTGATTGTTTGGTAGTAGCTGATTGAACTTGCGGTACTCATGCCGCCAATAATGCCGAGTAGTTTCATATGATGATGCCTATGGTTAGTTCCTATTTTAATTGGCTACTACTATAGGGTAATTTAATAGTTAATGCCCGATACAGTTGTTTTTTAAATTTCAAAATTGTGTGGGTGGTTTAAACATCACAATTATTTGCCGAAAACCACTAGCAAAGAATCCTGTCCGAAACTCGAAGGCATCACCACTAAAACTTCGATAGCATGGTTTTAACCTAAAAAGGAGACAACCATGCTAACCAATCCTCAAACCAAATACCAGCGCTTTACCATTGAGCCTTTTCCCACCCGAACCTGGTGCAACAACCAGCTTACTACTGCCCCGCGCTGGTGCTCATCTGACTTAAGAGATGGCAACCAAGCCTTAATTAATCCTATGGATACGGACAAAAAGTTGTATTTATTCAATCATTTGGTGGCGATTGGCTTTAAAGAAATTGAAGTGGCTTTTCCTTCCGCATCTGAAACCGATTTTAACTTTGTACGACAGTTAATTGATGACAAGCTTATTCCTAACGATGTATGGATTCAAGTCATTACCCAATCACGTCCTGAACTTATTGCTAAGACCTTTGACGCATTGCAAGGCGCATCCAAAGCGATTGTCCATTTATACAATGCCACTGCCCCCGTCTTTCGTGAGGTGGTATTTAACCAAGACAAAGCCAGTACCATAGAATTAGCAGTAAATGGGGCAAGGTTGGTTAAACAGCATTGTGAGCAAAATCCCAATACCCAATGGCAATTTGAGTATTCACCAGAAACTTTCTGCTTTACTGAGCGGGACTTTGCCTTAAAGATTTGTGAAGCGGTTAAAGACGTTTGGCAACCGACGGCTAAACGACCTATGATTATCAATCTACCTGCCACGGTTGAGATGAATACGCCCAATGTATATGCCGATCAAATTGAATGGTTTATGCAAAATTTTTCGGATTTATCGCATATTACGATTAGTATTCATCCACATAATGATCGAGGGACAGGGGTAGCCTGCGCTGAACTTGCCATGCTTGCAGGAGCAACCCGAGTCGAAGGCTGTCTATTTGGTAATGGTGAACGTACGGGCAATGTTGATTTGGTAACACTGGCGTTAAATCTATATACCCAGGGCATTTATCCCAACTTAGATTTTTCAAATCTTCAACAAACGGCTAATGTAATGACCTATTGCAATGAGCTGCCGATTCATCCACGACATCCGTATGCCGGTGAACTCGTATTTACTGCCTTTAGTGGCTCTCACCAAGATGCGATTAAAAAGGGTTTCGCTAAACGTCAAGAAAATCCAAACAGTGTTTGGAATGTGCCGTACTTTACCATTGACCCTAAAGACATTGGTGCAACCTATGAAGCAGTCATACGGGTCAATAGCCAATCGGGTAAAAGCGGTGCAGCATGGCTGCTTGAAACCCATCATGGCATCAAATTACCCCGTGCGTTTCAGCTGGACTTTAGCCAACAGGTTAAAGACTTTACCCACCAGCATGAAAAAGAAGCGAGCATGTCTGAGATTTGGCAGTTGTTTAAAGAACGTTATGGCTTAAATTTATATCAGCTAGCAGGCTATCAAGTACAGGGTTTTACTGGGAGAAACAATGCCAATGACTATCATCTAACGGTTGAGCTTTCTAACCCCAATGAGTTAACAATTGAGGGAGTAGGCAACGGAATACTCTCTGCTTTTGTTAATGCGATTAACAGCCGCTTTGATAAACGATTTAGCATTGAGCAGTATGATGAGCATAGTCTAGGTAAAGCCAGCGATAGCCAAGCGATTTGTTATGTGATGCTAAAAGAAGATGATGAGTCGTTTTATGGGGTAGCCATTGGCGATGATGTCGCAAAAACATCGATGCAGGCGGTGATCAATGCCTGTCAACAGCAACTTATACTTGGCTAAAGTTGTGCTGATACCCAGCAACGTATTGGGTCGGTGATAGCCCAATACGTTGTTTAAAAGCGGTACTAAACGCACTGGGGCTGTCATAACCAACGGCTAATGACACATCGACTACGCTTTGACCTTGCAATAATAGCTCAAGACTGTGCTGCAACCGTAGCCGTCTTAGCCATTCAATAAAGCTCAACCCTGTTTGCTGAGTAAATTGCCGTGATACCGTGCGTTCACTGATGTTAAGCAGGTGGGCAATATCAGCAAGTGCCCATGGGTGAGAGAGTCGCTCGCTAATTTTTTCAAGCAAGGCTTGATATTCAGGCAAAGTGGGCTGTGGTACTTCAAATTCTGCGAGCGGTGTTAAACATCGAAGTTCATCAAGTATCAGCTCAACGATCCAGGCTTCACGGGTATTGGTTTGATAATGACTGTTAATACCAACGGCACTGCTAAGCAACGCTTGCAATAACTCGCTTATCGCCACCACTTGACTGCGGTTAAGTAAATCCGCCCTTGTCAGCGGCTCAATAAAAGCAGATAAGACTTGGGTATTCTTTAAAATGGTTAGGTGATGTTCCGTACCTTGTGTCAGCCATATTCCCCGATTTTGGGTAATGGCAAATTGACCGTTAGGCGCTGTCACCCGGATAAAGCCATGTTTGACAATAATCAGCTGATGACAGACATGGCTGTGCAATGGCTCACACATCCCTGTTTCGTACTGCTTTTCAACAATGCTTAATGGCTGTTGAGGCTGTAAAGATTGAAAGTACATATACTATAGTCAATTCAATGGCTTAACAATGCTAAAAGTTTTCACGTCCATTATACTTGAAAAATGTTTAAGCTCTCCAATGTAGTGTTTAGCTTTACGCCCTTTGATGGCCAACCTTTGACTCAACCTAGCTGGTGGAAATATTTGCTTTTATCAAAGCTGTTTGGGATTTGGCTATTAGCCTTTCTATGGAGAGATAAAATGAATGATAAATATGTGTATTCAGCGATCATGTCGATGCTATCGATTCTAGCAGGTATTATTATCATGTCAGCGGTTGCAATAATTTATTGAATCTTCTGCAATTGGAGTCTTGAGGCTTCGCTTCGCCCAGCAATTTAAAGCTTAATTCAGTTGGTTATACGTCTGGTAAATAAAACTCACCCTTACCTACCGCGATCACATTGCCACCCACATAAATAGTTTGTTTCTCATCAACTTTCAGCATTAACCGATTAGGACGCCCTATCTCATCACCTTGAAAAATACGTTTATGGATTGGGTGCTGGTTTTGTGAAATAAAATATGCACCCAGATTGGCACAGGCTGACCCAGTTCCGCTATCTTGCACTATTTGATTATTTTCTATCGAGAAAAACCGTACAAACACATCATCGTTGTCTTGGTACCACAAATATAGCATGGCAAGCTCGTTGTCTTTTTGACAAATAGTTTGCAGTTGCTCTTTATTGATTTTAGCGTCATATAGCTTCTGCTTTGATAGCACGTTTAATAGTAATTGCGAAGTCCCTGTATTCATCCAATAAGCCTGATTGGCGATATCATCTGCCATCAATCCTGTTATTTTTGCCAGCTCTTCATGTGTCGCGACACTGATGCGCTGTTCAAAACCTGTTAAAGACAGTTCGACATGGCTATCATTAACTTGGACCTCTACTGGCTTGGCTATGGTGTTTAACACAAAGTTATTTAATAAATTTTGCAGTTGTTGAATAACAAATGCTGAACCAAGCGTGGGATGACCTGCTAATGGCATTTCATAATTTGGGGTAAAAATACGTAAATCGGCAACCGCTTGAACGCCATGCTTAGCAGTGGGAGCAAATAAAAATACGGTTTCACTTAGATTAAACTGCTGAGCAATCGCTTGCATCTGCTGATCAGTTAAGCCATCGGCACTAGGAAATACAGCAAGAGGGTTACCACCAAAGTGATTGTCAGCAAAAACATTAACAATATGATAGGTATAGGTCTGCAAAATGAATTTCCTTCGCGATAGGCTAAAAAATTAGTCACTTCAAGGTCAGCACTAATTCAGACCATATAGTAATTTTGGTACATTTGTTCAATTTTATGTATTTGTTATTAAAGTGCTTTGTGGGAATTTTCTTGATTATTTGATTTTTTAGCAATCTTGACCAAGCCTTTACAACAAAAAAATAGAATTTTTTGATTTAACTGGTTTTTTATATCGACAAAATTACTTAGTGTGCTATTTTCTCCGAAATTTTGTGGTGACTCCAAATAAAAAAATCTATCTCTCGCTATCAGCGCTTCCATAGCGTCTAACGCCAAAGCTATTGCGCTATATTTCATGCGATTAGATATCAATAAACATCAAAATTGTGGAATATTATAAAAGCAACGCTATCCTGACCTACCTTTAAAATTTTTAAATGACCTCTGTATTTTAGCTAAAAGAATTAATTTAATCTTAATATCATTTTATAAAAAAAACAAATGTTATTAAAATGTTTATTTTATGTGTAGGTTATTTAAATTAATAATGTCATATTACTGTATCTCCTAGTATAGTAAAAATTCTGTAATAATTCATTTTCGTTTCATACTAATCTTTTGAATAAATTAACTTCAAACTATTTTCGAATTGTTAAATTCAAATGATTAACATTTTTTAAAGCTGATAGAGAAATAATAGAGAATCACTATGAATCAAGTGTACCGTGTGGTATTTAATAGATCATTGGGCGTATGGCAGTGTGTCGCAGAAACCGCTAAATCACGCGGCAAATCCTCAAGTAAGGCTTTTAAACCTTTAGTAATAGCGATGTCGCTGGTATCTGGCAGTGCAATGGCGACAAATTATATGACGAGTACCACGATTACTGATAATCCTTATATCGTCACTAATGATAATATTGATGGTAGCAATACCATAGTGACTGCCCAAGATATGATTATTGGTAATACTGAACAAGGACAACTAAATGTCACTAATACACATATTTTTGACACGTCAAGTTATAATGCGGGGATCTCTCCAAAGCTAAATGTTAACAAAATCTCTTTAGGGCAAAATCAAGGGATAGAAGGCACATTAAATATTCAAGATACCCATTCAGCGAACGAAGGTGTTACGGCATTATTAACCAACGTAGCAGGTGATTTATTAGTTGGCGTCAATGGAACAGGCAATCTAAACGTGGCTCGTCGTAGTGTGCTAAAAGTAGGTGGGAATCTCATTGCCGGCAGCGAAGCGAGCAGTACGGGTAATCAAATAACAATTTCTGAACCAGACAATACAACTTTTTGGAATACCCAAGTTTATGTTGGTAATAATGTCATTATTGGTGATAAAGGTAGTGCCAAACTACAAGTTAACTCAGGAATGATTGGCGCAAAAAACCAATTTATTCTCGGTAATCAGCAGGGAAGCTATGGTGAATTGTTGCATACTGAACAAAGTGGTAGTTCGGGTGCTAGTACTGCTATTATCGGGAATGAAGGCACAGGATTAGCAACGATTTATGATGGTGGTATAAGTGCAGATACGATGATTGTCGGTGCTGGTTCAACCGGCAAGGGTACAATTAACGTGATTGGTGATGGTGCAACTGATAAAAGCTTACCATCATTTGGTGCAAAAAAAGTTATTATCGGCGACAAAGGCGAAGGAATCGTTAATATAAAAGGGCTGTATAATGGTGTTGATAGTTGGTCATATGGATTACATACTGATGAGCTGATCATAGGTAATCAAAAAGGGGCACATGGCACCTTCAACATGGGAGATGGTGTAACTGGGGTAGAGGGTAATCTTGTCGTGGGTAATGAAGGCTCAGGCACACTTAACGCAAAGGATGCAATTCTAGATGTATATAACATTATCAGAAATGAGAACTCGCAATTATCCGATGTGAATTTCGAAAACACTTCTATTCATGCCACCGTAAGTGAACCAAACTTTTTTGCAGGGTTTAATGCGAATACCCCTATTAAGCTTAGCAATAACTTTTTAATTGATGTGTTCCATGAAGATGATCAAGACAAAACTCAAAATTATGTCACAATTAATCCCAACGCTGTATTAACGGGAAATGTAGGTAAATTACCAGACAATTTTATTTCAGAAAATAAGCCTCCACTTGGCTTTATCAAAATGGGCAGTGGCACTTTAGAAATGTCTGCCAACAGCATGCAATGGACGGGTGATACCATCGTTGGGGAAGGTACCATGAAAATTAATGGTGATTATACGCTCAAAGCAGGTAATCGCCTTGGTATTGTTTTACTTGATGATAATGAAAATAATACCTTGGCTGACAGTCCTTACGGTAAATTTATTTTCACCAATAAAGCTGATATTAGTCAAGGTGATTTTTATGTCTATGCTGACAAAGCCATCGAAAATACACCCAAAACAACCATCTGGAAAGATGTCATAACTGCCAACAATCTAGTGGGGCAATTTAAATCAATCGAAGATAATAGTCCTTTAGTCGACTTCTATGCGGATTATAGCAATCCAAATCACGTTAACCTGCAGTTAACAGCGCCAACGCCAACGCCAACGCCAACGCCAACGCCAACGCCAACGCCAACGCCAACGCCAAAAGAGACTAGCGCCTTTGTAGACGCTGTCAAGCAAAATAACAACCTTTCGTCAGAAAGTTTGGCAAAAGTTTTAGATAAAGCTATCGATACTAAAATTGCCACCGGCAACAGTGTATTAGCAGATAATCTAATTAATAAAACGTTGAATTTTAGTCAGGTTGAACTATCTCAAACAGCGAGTCAGTTGCAGCCTTTATTTATGGGCTCAATCAACCGCATAATTACTGACAGCAATAGTTTAGCGCTTGACGCTATTCACGACTCAACTATCAGCCGTGAACGTAATGTTTGGGCAAAAGCCATTGGCACTCAATCTACAAAAGATCATAAGGGTAGCTTAGTAGGTTATGATAATAAAGATACCGGCGTTATTGTAGGTGGCGATATTGCATTGAATGACAAACTGAATTTGGGATTAGCTGTCTCTTATATCAACAGTGACGCTGATACCAATGGACATACGATCAATCATGAGATGAAAGCAGACTCTCTACAAGTTTTAGGTTATGCTGACTACCAAGCCACACCTGAGACTAAAGCTAATTTCCATGTAGGCGCTGGTCAAAGTGATATTAAAGGTAAACGTCACATTGGAATTGCAAATGCAACTGCCGAGGCTGATTATAATGCTAATACCTTACAAGCAGGGATAGGATTAAGCCATCGTATTGGTACTGAGCAAAGAAACATTACGCCATTTGCGCAGTTTAATTATGCTAAGGTCAAATCAGACGCTTATAATGAAACCGGTGCTGGTGCGTTTAACCTTGCAGTTGAAAAGCAAAAGTATAACAGTATGCGCTCAACGCTTGGGGTAAATCTATCACAGCCTATTGGACAAAGGGTTTCTTTGACAGGGACGCTTGCAGGCGCAATCGAAAATGGCGATCCACGCACAGATATCACAGCAAGTTTTGTTGATACGCCTAATAGTCGTTTCACAACGATGGGGCAAGAAGTAGGACGTGAAGTTGGTATTGCAGGTGTTGGGTTGAGCTATAAACCAACAGCAAACACTAGCATTTCTGCTAACTACTCCGGTGAATGGCGTAAAAATTATGACAACCAAGGGGTGTCATTGGTATTCACAAGTAAGTTCTAACAATAACAAGTTAATAAAAAAACCGACCTAGGTCGGTTTTTTTATTGAATGACTAACGTTAAAGTATTTGACCGTTAGCTTAGTCAATTTTTTGCACTCGTCTTAACCATAAGGATACTGGCGCAACCATTTTGTGGCAATGTATTTGGTACCTGTAATAACAGGCACGCTTGAATGCAAAGATAAGGGGTCAGGATTGTTATTCAATAAAATATTACTAAAATATAATGCCATTCCCTCTTTCAGACGGATCTCGCAGTTAGCACTTGGAAAACGAGTGGCACCCCCGCTTTCTACGTCTGATAAATAGGTTAAAAAAGTAGCAACGCGCTGTCCACCAATTTCAATGGCTTTTTGTCCACCTGCTTTAGTGGTATCAAAGAAGTCAAAATGAGGTTTATATTCTCCTCCCGAATGATAACGCAGTATTTGTAAGCCTTCGCCATTGTCAATTGGAAAATTAAGCACCTGAGCAATTCTATTTTCAAGCAAAGAAATAATGGCATTTTCTTGACGTTGAAAGACGGCGTTCATGCTTGTGCGTTCTGTGGTTGTAAAGTATTCACCAGTTTGAGCATTGACCACGGTTGCGGTTTGGAATTTGTCTTCAGCACAGGCGATCAGTTGTTGACACTCTTCATGTGATAAGAAGTTGTCGAATACAACGACCTTAGGAGCTTGAGCAGTAAAGATGATTGGAATGCGCCTGTTGTCAATATCAATAAAGTTTTTACTAAGGTCAATTTGGGGATGCTTAATGTCAATCTGGTAGTTTTTTAATAAATCACCCACTGCTATATGATAACCATGTTGCTCAAGGGTTTTTGCTAGTGTGGTAATTTCTACACCGTTACTAATATTTGTGTTAAGCCAATCATTCCATTCTTGGGTTAAATGTGGATTTAGGTAGGAAGTAGTAGTCATAGAGAACCTAAGAGTTAATATTTTGTTTATAGCAATTAATTAAATAGAGAACTGCGGATATTATAAACTAAAGTTCAAATTTCGTTTATGACTCTTAGTGTTAAACTTCGCCCATCTTTGGTTATGTTAAATAGCATATCCAATAACCAATCTGGCTGAAATCAAAAGAAATTGAATTATGCAAGATAAATAATGATGAATAAAATTCTAAATCCCAAACCCTCTAAACGGCTCATGTCTTAGCTCTTTATCTTTTTCCAACTTTTTAGCGGTCAGCGTTAATTGGGCATACCCCGACAAATCATACGGATGGCTGCTGACATAAGATTCTGCCTGCCGCTGGTTCATCTTGTGTTGCTTACCATCAGAGTCCATCGAATACAACGTCCCTTCCTTGGCATACCCCACCACCTGCTGTTTTAACCTGTCAAATAACTTCTTGAACAACTCGATCACGGCTTTAACAACGGCTGAAACTGTGCCAACGACTGTGCCAAAGTCGTTTGATGCTGTTTTAAATTGCTGAGCGTCGTGGTCATATCCTGTTTTAAGCAGGTGAGCTCGTCGATTAAATTTTCTAAGTCTTGCTGTTCGCTGCTCTGCTGTTTCAGTGAGTCCTGCAATGTCTTCACCGATGCCTGTAAGCTGTTGATTGACTTTTCGATGTCGCTGTCGCCGTCGGGTTGTATGCTCTGCAATTTGCTCAAGGCTTGCTGTATCTTCTCCTGCAATTTTTGAAATTCTTCTCGTCCTTTTTTCAGTGTTGCTATCTCGGATTTCTGTAGCTTGTCTAATTCGTCCAAGTATTGGGTGATCTGCTGGTTGTGCGTCTCGGTCTTTTGGTTCACTTGCTCGCTTAGGTGGGTTGATAGCTGCTGATACAAGTTGGGCAACATTAATTCCAGATGTTTTTGAACCATCTCGTCGATTGTCTGCGGCTGCTGCGCTTGGAGTTGATTGAGCATCTGGCTCACTTGGCTGTGCAAATCGCTCGACAGCTCGTTTAAGCGCTCGGTAATGAGCTGCTGTGTGGTAATGGGTTGCATGGTTATTTGTCTCTAATTGGGACGGTAATACGGGTTTTGGTTGATATAAAGCGTCGGATAGCCAAAGCCATTTTTTTGGCATACGGCGCTGTTGGGATATTTGGGGGTGATGTTGATACCACCGCCATAACCCGGCCGGATATCGGTAAGGGCTTGGGCTTGGTATTGAATCGGGGTACGATTGATTTGTTGATTGAGTAAGCTTAGCTCTTTTTGACTTTGGTCGACTAAGAGCTTGGTTTCCTGCCAATCCTGGTACTGGCGGTGATTGATCAGTGCTAATATCCCTATCATCAGTAGCAGTCCCCCCAATAGGCTGCCCATGACGATCCCTAGGCTCAGTTTGTTGCGTGCTAGTTGCCCAATCAGCACCCTGCTCTGTTGTTGGCTGTACTCGATCATCTCGATATCCGCTTGGTGACGCTCGTCCATCTGCTGACGCAGGGTTTGCTGTTGGCGTTGGTGATGCTGTAGGGTGGTTTGTGTCTCGTGGGTTATGGCTTGGCGTAATTGACTGCCCTGCTCTGTCAAGTGGGTTTGGGTACGCTGATAATCGTCGCGGGTCTGCTGCTTGAGCTGATCCATTTGCGTCGACACCCCAAGCAAGGTTTGTTTGGCGCTCTCCAAGGTCTGACAGGTTTGATTGAGCCAGCTTTGATGCTGCTTTAGATGGCTGTCGCTTAAGTTTTGACTGCTGTCTTGATAACGCTCGAGCAGCGCGCAAATTTTCGTCATACCGCTGATAATGTCGTTCTCGACGTTTTTCAAGCTCGCTTGAAAAAGTTGCTGCTGCTTTTCTAAGCTGTTCTGCTCGGTCATCTGCTGAGATTTGATTTGCTGCTGGGTCTGCGCTTTTGCGTTCTGCAATATATCGAATAACGGATTCGGTGGCGTCTCGCTCATAAATCACACCTTTTAGTTTAATATTTTTTTTAGTGGGATCAGGGTTTTTAATACTGATACTGTCTTTACCTTTACGTGAGATTTCAAAACCGTATTCTGTCAGCATATCGGCAATATCATCTTGACCCTTGAATGGCTTGCCCTGCTGTCGTCGCAGCTCGGATTGGGTTAACACCAAATCGGTAAGCGCATTTTTGATATCTTGCGCTTCCGTAAAGCGTTTTAATTTATCGATGATTGACTGCTTATCTGACGTTGCCCAATCTTTAACAATGTTTGGGGCCATACTGGGGGTTACATCTCGACGGTTATTTAAATCCGCAGGATTAACAAAGCCGTACCGATCATTGGTCAAATCTTTCCAACTATTGACCAATGCTAAATCCCGATAATGATAATACACCTGTAAATGATTGCCCGAGATCAGCTCAACATTGGGAAAGACAAAGTTAAGCTCGACCCGACCTTTATCGGTATGCTCCACCCAGTACGACGTATATTGATGGGGTTGTAAGCCAACAAACATCATGGCTTCGAAATCTTCGATAATCTCAAATTTTTGGGCGTCAGTTAACACATCTTTTTCATGAAAGCTTAAACAGCCACTGCTATAAACTTTGGCAAACGGCAAGCCATTAATCATCTCAGTGACCTCATCCGGATCGCCCAATAGCAAACGTGCTTTTTCACGCGGTTGATCGTCACTCCCTAATAAATAATGTTTAACAGCCGACCCACCTAAGGTGCGTCTGTCATCATCCGTACCGCCTCGTTTAAAAAATTTGGTTAGCATACGATTAACCAGTCATATTGTTATTAAATGTGTTATTTTCTAGCGTTGAACTTGCTAATAAAGGATCACTGTTTTCACTGACAGTGTCCTCATCTTCCACCCCATTAAAATAATTTTTTTCAACTTGATAGTGCGCTTTTAATTCAGCCAATTGCTCAGCCATATTATCAATCGCTAAGGCTAAATTTAACGTGTCAATCGGATGGTTTGCGTTTGCTTGTTGGTGCGTATAGCGCACCAATTGATTTAAATTTTTACCCATGGCATGCAATTGTCGTAATAGTTTTGGGTCAACTTTAGGAAAATCGCGTTCACGTCTAGGTATAGTGCCTTTCGTTAATATGGCACGCGCATAGCGTGCTAAATTCATACCTTGAGCTTTTGCTTCAAGCACAGCAAATTCTTCGTCACTAAAGCGAATGTTAAGACGTTTATCTCGTAATTTTTTCGATGATTTTTTTATTAGTACGTCGTCATCGCTTTGCTTTTTTTCGGCTGATTGTTGTGCCATGTTTAGTGCCTATTTATTTTTTATAAGGCTTGATTTTGTTTTAAGGGGGTTTGGGGTCTCCCCAATAAGCACCCAGTTTGAACGCAACTTTGTGAAGCGATAACTGAGGGCTTGGGGTTTCAAAAGGGGGTAAGCCCCCTTTGCCAGAACGCAGAGACAACTAATTTACGTTAGTAAATTTGGTGTCTCTGCATGTGCTGGCTATGTCGAAACTAGCCACCTTTTTTTATTATTTCTGATTTTAGCATAGCTAGCAAAAGACAGTAAAGCTAATATTTGCCCAAACCATCCTCTTCTGTTAGTATGGTGAGATTGATTTTCTGAGAAACATGTTTTATTGGAGTAATGTATGAGTAAGTATCTCAATAAATCTGCCGAACAGTTACAAAAAGAGTTGGCTGAGATTCAACAAGCATTGGAGCAAAAAGAGAAAGTAGAAATAGCGGCTATCGGTGCTATATTTAGTCGCTTTTTAAAAAGTATTGATGATGCAAAATCTGCTAAATATCACCTAAATATTATTGAAAAACATGCAGAAAAATCAGAGAAGAAGGCTTTAAAAATTTTAATAAACAAGTTAAAAACAATTAGATATTTTGAGAGTTTAGAAAATAATTTACAACGAACTACGAATAACTCGATGCAAGATAATTCAAAAATACATCAAAATTTAGCGACTAATTCTAAGTATAATACTCCCCGAAAACTAGACCAAAAAATTGTAGCAAATAAGATAGAATAGCCCTTAAGAAAAGAGGTCTATCTAATGACAAAAGTTCGTAAACGTCATAATGCTGAATTTAAAAGCAAAGTTGCTGTTGAAGCAATTAAAGAGCAAAAAACGATCAATGAGCTGACTGCTGAATACGGTGTTCATGCAACCCAAATCAGCAACTGGAAAAAGCAAGCCTTGGCTGTCATACCAAGTGCCTTTAACACCAAACAGCACGACAACGAACAAGCCCAGCAAGCCATTATCGATGAACTGCATCGGCAACTGGGGCAAGTCATTAGCGAGAGGGACTGGCTTAAAAAAAAGTCCTCACAGCTACCCTGAATGCTCGTAAACAACTGCTAGAGCCTGACAGCAAGGATTTCAGTACTCGTAAACAATGTGAACTACTCGGTATTAACCGCTCAAGCCTGTACTATCAGCCAATGCCCATCAGTGAGCTTGACGTTACGTTAATGAATCTGCTTGACGAGCAATATACCAGAACCCCATTTTACGGGGTTAAACGCATGACAGCGTATTTGAGGCAATTAGGCTATCGTGTCAATCACAAGCGAGTACGCAGACTATTACGGCAAATGGGACTCGATGCCATCTATCAGCATCCTAACACCAGTAAGCCCAATCCTGAGCATCAAGTTTATCCCTATTTGCTTAGGAATGTACCTATTACCCGCTGTAATCAAGTATGGAGTACCGATATCACTTACATCCGCCTGTCTAAGGGCTTTGTGTACTTAATGGCGGTGATTGATTGGTATAGCCGTTATGTTTTAGGTTGGTCGCTATCTACCACGCTTGAGGCAGATTTCTGCATTGATACGGTGGGTAAACTACTGCACAATGGGTTACGCTGTGAGATTTTTAATACGGATCAAGGCTCGCAGTTTACCAGTCCAAGATTTACCACGCCACTCATTGATTCGGGTATTGCTGTAAGCATGGACGGTCGTGGCAGGGCGTTGGATAATATCTTTGTGGAAAGGCTTTGGCGCTCAGTAAAGTACGAATGCGTGTATTTACGCCAGTTTGATACGGTTAGCCAAGCCAGAGTTGGTTTGAAAGACTATTTTGAGTTTTACAATTATGAGCGGTTGCATCAGTCGCTTGATTACCATACCCCTGCACAGGTTTATTTAGATAACAATAGTTCGGTTAATACTGTGCTTTATCAACCCAATTCTATCTTAATTTTGTGATTATTTGGTCTAGACATTGGGGAGTACCTTAAAGCAATACAAGATTACTTGGAATTTTTGTCAAAATTTTCTGCCAAGTTTGGACGATTAAATCCTGCATTAGCTCAGCAGATTGAGCAAATTCTACAATCNTATAATACTCCCAGAAAACTAGACCAAAAAATCGTGGTAAATAAGATAGAATAGCCCTTAAGCAAAGAGGTCTATCTAATGACAAAAGTTCGTAAGCGTCACAATGCTGAATTTAAAAGCAAAGTTGCCATTGAAGCCATCAAAGAGCAAAAAACGATCAATGAGCTGACTGCTGAATACGGTGTTCATGCAACCCAAATCAGCAACTGGAAAAAGCAAGCCTTGGCTGTTATACCAAGTGCCTTTAACACCAAACAGCACGACAACGAACAAGCCCAGCAAGCTATTATTGATGAACTCCATCGGCAGCTTGGGCAAGTCATTAGCGAGAGGGACTGGCTTAAAAAAAAGTCCTCACAGCTCACTTAGAGTCTCGTAAACAACTGCTAGAACCTGACAGCAAGGACTTTAGTACCCGTAAACAATGCGAACTACTCGGTATTAACCGCTCAAGCCTGTACTATCAGCCAAAGCCCATCAGTAAGCTTGATATCACCTTGATGAACTTGCTTGACGAGCAATATACCAAAGCCCCATTTTACGGGGTTAAACGCATGACAGCGTATTTGAGACAATTAGGCTATCAAGTGGGAGAAAAACGAGTTAGGCGACTGCTACGGCAAATGGGGCTAGATGCCATCTACCAGCATCCTAACGCCAGTAAACCCAATCCTGAGCATCAAGTTTACCCGTATTTGCTTAGAAATGTACCCATCACCCGCTGTAACCAAGTGTGGAGTACCGATATCACATACATTCGCCTGTCTAAAGGGTTTGTGTATTTGATGGCGGTGATTGATTGGTACAGCCGTTATGTTTTAGGTTGGTCGCTATCTACCACGCTTGAGGCAGATTTCTGCATTGATACGGTGGGTAAATTACTGCACAATGGGTTACGCTGTGATATTTTTAATACCGACCAAGGTTCGCAGTTTACCAGTCCAAGATTTACCACGCCACTCATTGATTCGGGCATTGCTGTAAGCATGGACGGTCGTGGCAGGGCGTTGGATAATATCTTTGTAGAACGGCTTTGGCGGTCAGTAAAATATGAGTGTGTGTATTTACGGCAGTTTGATACCGTTAGCCAAGCTAGAGCCGGTTTGAAAGACTACTTCGAGTTTTACAATTATGAGCGGTTGCATCAGTCGCTTGATTACCATACCCCTGCACAGGTTTATTTAAACAATAGTTCAGTTAATCCTATGCTTTATCAACCCAATTCTATCTTAATTTTGTGATTATTTGGTCTGGACATTGGGGAGTACCTTANTATTCGTTCAAATCATACGCACTAAAGAATTTGCCAGTACGCTTAAGATGCTCATAGCTTAACGCATTAACGTAGTTCCATACGAAATTAACCAAACCACTTAGGCGGTTAAGCTTTGCTGTGTGTTTATCTCGTATGCGTAGCTTGAGTGTTTTCATGCAAATTATTTTAGCAAAATTTATGCAAGCGTTATAGTGTACAAGTTGCCTTATATCCACCGCCTAAAGGCGGTGGTTTTACGGCAACGGCTGATAGTGTACAAGTTGCCTTATATCCACCGCCTAAAGTCGGTGGTTTTACGGCAACGGCTGATAAAGACTGAGCGCGTCGATGGCAGTCGGACGTTGGCTGATGGCAGCCAAGTTTTTTAATGGATACGCCTTACGCTGCTGTTTGCCAAGTGCAATACTATCTGCTTGGCTTAGAAGCTTGCCTTGGTAGCGATGGCGCGTCAAATCCACGCACTGAGCATGCTGTAAGGATTTGGGCAAAGCGATAGCGATGGGCAGCGCGGCTGTTGCGTGTGTTGCTATTTTTTTGGTCGCTGTTTCTTTAGCGGCTGGTTTTTTTGCCGGTATTTTGTTAGCCGTGGTTTGAAAAGCCGTATTGTTTGCACCTGTTTGAGTGGTTGTTGTTTGGGCATTTGTTGTTTCAGTCGTTGGGTCTTGAGGCTTTTTTTTGCTAGGCATGGCGTGTCTCTTAAATTTTCAATAGCTAAATATTCAATAGTTAAATGTTCAATCGGTCACTAGCTAAATCATCATCATATAAAAGTCGTTCAAGCTTGCTATTTTAATGGCTTTGGTAAAAAGTTACGTTGCTTATTTGTGCCAAATCAACCCCTTATTATCGACTAAAATCAGCCACTAATTAGCCACTAAAATTTTATGAACAGCAGGTCAATTTTCAGTAACATTTTTTAATTTTAGCCGTTATACTGAACGCAACTTTTAACTGTATTTTCACAGGTGAAACTATCGAAAAACTCTGTATTTATGTTGTCATGCTGATTGCGCTTTGACCCTACATAAATATGCCATTTTAGCCCGCTATTTTAGCCTTGCCGTGAGATTGTGCCTATGTCTGCATCAACGTCCGCATCAACGCCACAAACCACCCTAAACGCACCATCAGCTATGCCTGATAGCGCCCAGCCGACCAACCAAAAACCGGTACTACTACAAATCCGTCATTTATCCAAATCTTATGGCGATACCCAAATTTTGCAAAATATCAATCTAGATATTTATGACGGGGAGTTTTTGACGCTGCTGGGTCCTTCTGGCTGTGGCAAAACCACCCTACTACGCTTGATTGGCGGGTTTGAGCTACCCAATGCCGGTAGTTTGCAGTTAGAAGGGGTTGATATTGCAGGCTTACCTGCGGAAAAACGTCCGATTAATACGGTGTTTCAGCAGTATGCCCTGTTTCCGCACATGAACGTGTACGACAATATCGCCTATGGACTAAAACTTAAAGGCGTACCCAAAACCGAAATCGACCAGCGGGTGCGGGAAGCGTTGGCGATGGTGCAACTTGACCATACCATCAATCGTCGTCCGCAAGATCTGTCGGGGGGTCAGCAGCAGCGTATCGCCATCGCCCGTGCCGTGGTGAATCGCCCAAAAATGCTGCTACTTGATGAACCTCTCTCAGCGCTCGATGCCAAACTACGTGAGCAAATGCAATCAGAACTCAAACGCTTACAGCGTGAACTGGGTATTACCTTTGTGTTCGTGACCCACGACCAACAAGAGGCCTTATCGATGTCTGACCGGATTGCCGTCATGAAAAACGGCGTATTCCAGCAAATTGATACGCCCATTGGTATCTATGAATCGCCTGCCAATTTATTTACCGCAAGCTTTATTGGCGAAACCAACTTGTTTAAAGGTAAAGTGCTAGCGGTCAACCCAGCCACCATCAAAGTGGAAGTGGTGGAGCAAAATGACGGCTTTCATCCGATTCGTGAATTGCCCCGGCCAAAATTTGACGTGCAAGTCGGTCAAAATGTCAACTTACTGCTGCGTCCTGAAGATATCCGCGTGTACTACACCCATGAAGGTCATGAAGGCTTAATCGGCAACGTGGTAGATAGTGCTTATAAAGGCAGCACATTAGATTCTGTGATTCGATTAAAAAACGGCAATATCGTCAAAACGTCAGAGTACTTTAACGAAGACGATCCAAATTTTAACTATAAACTGGGTCAAGAAGTGCGTATTGACTGGGTCGATGGTTGGGAGTGGATTTTGCCAGATGAATAATACTACTTCACCTTCGACCTCTAGCGTTTCGACTGCTACCGCGCCTGCCGCGGTTATCGCAAAGCAAGGCGGGCGCGGCTTTCAGCGTGCGACCCTGTTTGTGATTTGGGCATGGTTGATTATTTTTGCCCTGATTCCCAATATCTTGGTGATTGCCGCCAGTTTTTTGACCCGGGATGAAGATAAGTTTTTAACACTGCCGGTCACCCTCGACAACTATATTCGATTGATTGATCCGCTTTATTTAAAAGTGTTTTTGCATTCGCTGTCGATGGCAGGGATGACGACGATTATCTGTTTGCTGCTCGGTTATCCATTTGCCTACTTTGTTAGTAAAGCGGATAAAAAATGGCAGTCATTATTGATGTTATTGCTAGTGATTCCGTTTTGGACCAACTCATTGGTGCGTCTGTATGCGGTGAAACTCATTATGGCGGCCAATGGTCTGCTCAGCACCCTGCTGATTAACCTTGGGCTTATCAACGAGCCACTGCAAATTTTATATACCCAAAAAGCGGTGATTGGCGGTTTGGTGTATTTGCTGTTTCCGTTTATGGTACTGCCCCTGTATGCGGTATTTGTGGATTTGCGTGACGATTATATTTTGGCATCCAAAGATTTGGGCGCTAACAAGCTACAAACCTTTTGGCACGTGATTTTGCCGCTCACTACACCCGGGATTATTTCAGGGGTATTGTTGGTACTGTTGCCTGCCATGGGCATGTTTTATGTGGCGGATATCTTGGGCGGTTCACGTAACTTGCTGGTGGGCAATATCATCAAATCGCAGTTTTTGGATGCCCGTGACTGGCCATTTGGTGCCGCGGCGTCCGTGCTATTGACGCTTGCCATGGCATTGCTGATTATGGCGTATCGAGCCAGTAGTAAACGCATTGGCAAAACTGACTACAACGAAGTGGCATAAGGGGGACGCTATGTCTAATACTATGAAATGGCTGTCTCGCCTGTATTTGACCATCGTATATCTGCTGATGTTCTCGCCGATTGCGGTGATGGTGATTTTCTCGTTTAATGCCTCAAAAGTCGGCTATCGATGGGGCGGTTTTAGCACCCATTGGTACAGCGAGTTATTTAGTAATGCCGCGATGGTACAAGCTGCCATCAACTCGGTCATATTGGCGGTAGTGGCTGCGACGATTTCCACTGCGATTGGCGGTTTGACGGCGTTAGCGTTACAGCGTTATGACTTTAAAGGTAAATCGATACTACAAAGCTTGCTATTTGTGCTGATGATGTCGCCTGAGATTGTGTTGGCGATTTCGCTATTGGCGTTATTTTTGATTGTGGGGATACAGCTGGGTTTTGTGACGTTGCTAATTGCGCACATTACCTTTTGTCTGCCGTTTGTGGTGATTACGGTGACTGCGCGTCTATCTAGCCTCGACACCCGAGTATTAGAAGCGGCGCGTGATTTGGGTGCCAATGAATTCACCATGATTCGTACCGTGCTTGTACCGATTATTTTGCCTGCGATTTTGGCGGGCTGGGTGCTTGCCTTTACCCTATCGCTTGATGATGTGGTGGTATCGACGTTCAATACAGGGCCTGACTTTGAGATTTTACCCTTACAGATTTACTCGATGGTGCGTGTTGGGGTAAAACCTGAAGTCAACGCCGTTGGCACAATCTTGCTCGTAATCTCGCTACTGGGTCTGATTATCTCGCAGTTATTACTTGCCAAAAAGTCGATAAATCTACCATCGACCCAAAAACGTTAAGGAGACTTATATGATTTCTCGGATGCTCAATAGAAGACGTTTTTTAGGGTATGGCTTGGGTGTTGGCGGTGCCGTTTTAACAGGGGGACTGGCAAGTAATCTAACGGGTTGTCAAAAAGCGAGCGAAACCGCGGCTAGCGCTGCCGCATCTGCGCCTACTGCCAATCAAGGCGGCAAGGTTGTCAATGTGTATAACTGGACGGAGTATATCTCTGACCAAGTGCTTAAAGATTTTACCGCAGAAACAGGTATCGACGTTATTTATAGCACCTTTGATTCTAACGAAGCCATGTATGCCAAACTCAAACTGATGAATGGCAGTGGTGAGTATGATGTGGCGTTTCCGGGTACGGATTTTGTCGACAAAATGCGTAAAGAAGGGATGCTTGAGCCGCTCGACCATGCCAAATTAACCAATTTTGGGCACCTTGGCAAAACCTTTATCAATGCCCCTTTTGACCCTGAAAACAAGTTTAGTATCCCTTATCTGTGGGGCTCATCAGGCATTGCAGTCAATACCAAACGCATTGCTAAAGCAAGCTTGAGCAGCTGGAATGACTTATGGCAACCGGAATACGAAGGGCGCGTCATGCTGATGAATGACATCCGTGACGTGTTCACCATGAGTCTATTGACCCTTGGCTATAACGGTAGTACCAAAAACCCTGAAGCCATCAAACAAGCGTATGAAAAACTCACCAAGCTGATGCCCAATGTGCGTACCTTTAATTCAGATGCACCGCGCATGCCGTTTATGGAAGGGGAAACTTACTTGGGCTTGGCTTGGAACGGTGAAGTCATCATGGCACAAGACCAAGGGATGCCAGAGCTCGACTTTGTCTATCCAAAAGAAGGCGCTATTATGTGGATGGATAACATGGTCATCCCCAAAAATGCTAAAAACAACGACAACGCCCATAAGTTTATCGATTTTATCTTGCGACCCAAATACGCTGCCATGATTAGTGAAGAAATCGGCTACGGCTCGCCCAATGAGGCGGCAAAAAAAGAAATGCCGCCTGAGCTTGCCAACAATCCGATTGTGTATCCGCCAGCTGATTTGCTAAAACATGCCATGTTCCGTGAAGACGTAGGCGATGAGATAATGGCGCTATATCAGCAGTATTGGGATAGGCTCAAAGTGGATATGTAACAGACAAATTGGTAAAGAGCGGTACTAAAAATACACTAAATGAAGGAGTATCTATGAAATCAAAAATAGAAAAGCTTATGTTAGGGTTCTCATTGCTACCGCTATCGTTATCAGCTGTCGCCTATGATAAAGCCGATGAACGTATCATTGACCAACATATGCAAATCGTAGTAGATAGCATCAAAGCCAAACAAATCGCACCCATTATGGCGTTGATGCCGCCGCAAATTTTTGTAGTGATCGGTGAGCGTTTTGATATGGATGCTGCTACCCTCAAAACCCATATGATACAAGCAGCAGATGACACTTTCAAAGATATGGCTACCGACAAACTTAGCTATCGCTATAATTTGAGCAAAGCCAAAGTCTATCAGTCGACCACTGGGCGCGAGTATGTGATATTCCCCACAACATTCACGATGGATGATATCACTATAAACAGCCATGTCGTGGCGATTCAAGATAAGGTGGATGACGTTAACAAATGGTATATCGTACGTATCGAATCCCCTGCACAAATTGAGTTTATCAAACAAGCTTATCCTGATATCACTGATATACAAATCCCATAGTAAAAGAATAAAAGAGTAAAGGAATAAAAATTTAACCGTTTAAAAGCGAAAAAAGCGGACTTAATCATAAGCCCGCTTTTTTACCCTAAAAATCCGCTTAGCGCATGGTGACAAACTCTTCTGAGCCAGTCGGATGAATTGCCACCGTGTCATCAAAGTCGCGTTTGGTGGCGCCCATCTTGATAGCAACAGCAAAGCCTTGAATCATCTCATCGACACCAAAACCGACGCCATGCAAGCCCACCACTTTTTCTTCTTCACCTACACAAATCAGCTTCATGTGACACGGCTCACGGTGCTTGGTCACTGCACTATACATTGGGGTAAAACTGGATTTATACACTTTAACCGCATTGATGCTATAGCCTTTGACCGCCTCTTCTTCGCTCAGCCCTACAGTACCAATCGGTGGATGGCTAAAAATCACGCTCGGCACTAGGTTATAATCTAAATGCTCATTGGGTTTGTTGTTAAACAAGCGCTCAGATAATCGACGGCCTGCTGCCACCGCCACTGGGGTCAATTGAATACCATGTTCGATGATGTCGCCCACCGCATAGATACCTTCGACATTGGTATTTTGATAGGCATCGACTTTGACAAAGCCTTGCTCATTGATTTCAACGCCCGCTTTATCAAGATTGATGGTATCGGTTGCAGGTTCGCGACCCGTTGCCCAAATCAAACAATCCACCGTCAAGGTCTCATTGTTTGACAATTCAATGCTCAATGAGCCATCTTGGTTTTTGCGTATTTGTTGTGGCAGCAATCCATAATGAAATTCAATACCATCATCGTGCATGATATGGGTGAGCGTGGTGACAATGTCGGCATCGAAGTTTTTAAGCACCCGCTTGCTACGCACAATCAGATGGGTCTTTGAGCCCAATGCATTCATCACCCCTGCAATCTCAACACCGATATAGCCTGAACCGACAATCGCTACCCGCTGTGGTAATTCGGTCAAGTCAAAAAAACCATCCGAGTCAATACCCAACTCTGCCCCTTCAATCGCTGGGCGAACAGGTCGTCCCCCCATCGCTAGCAAAATATGGTCAGCGGTAATGGTCTCTACTGTGCCGTCATTTTTATACACCTCAACGGTATTTTTATCGGCAAATTTGGCAAAACCATGAATCACATCGACTTGGTTATTTTTGAGGCCGTTGTTGTACGACTGATGAATACGGCTGATATAAGCCTGGCGACTTTGTACCAATTTGGCAAAGTCAAATTGCTTGACGTCCAAATCAAAGCCATAGTCAGGCGCATAATGATGGATCGCTGCTGCCATATTGGCGCCATACCACATCACTTTTTTGGGCACACAGCCCACATTGACGCAAGTACCGCCTAGCTGCTTGGCTTCAATCAAGGCACATTTTTTACCATAGCTGGCAGCACGGTTGATGGATGCAATGCCCCCTGACCCACCACCAATCGCGATATAATCATAATGTTTGCTCATAATTCTTCCTGTTTTTTGGTCATTTTCAAAGTTATATGCGGTTATTTTACCAGATTTTGGTGGCGAGAAAAGTTGTTAATTCTCACCTTTCTCATTGATAAAACAAAACAAATCAGCGCTTTTTTTGAATAATTCTAATGAAAAAGGTTTAAACACCCTTGCCTCACCGCAAAAGGCATCAGATAAAATCGGGTTTTTTTGGGTTGGCAAAATTCAATCTGCTGTGCCTTCAATTGTGTGCTTAGCGTTGGGACAACCAGCCAAGCTTCGTCGGCATCAAACTCACTGGCGTAGGTAAGTAGTTGGTACATGTCTGCCAAGCTTATGTCGTTAAAAGTAGCCGTTTGTTTCCATTTTACATCGGCGATAATGAGTTTATCGGCAGACTTTAGCCAAATATCGGGTTTGATGGTTAACCCTTGCTGCACGGTCAATGGCTGTCTTTTTTGCTCAACTAGCTCAAAATTCTGCGCTGCAAATTGTTGTTGGATTTTCCTGCCCACCCATTTTTCAAAGGCAAATGGCATATTCACCAGCCAAGTTGGGGACAAAAACTGCCCTTGGCTACTGGCTTGTTGTAGCGTCAGCAGCGCATAACAAAAGCTGATAAAAGTATAATTACGCTTGGCAAGCAGACTGGGCAACGCGGTCAATTCTTGCAGCGCTTGAGAAAATAAAATGTCGTATAAGTCTTTGGCAACTATATCCACTGCCTGCCACTGCGGCAGTAATGGGCTCGACAATGGGCTGCTAGTCATGCTGCCAATCACTCGCTCGATGGTGGTTTTTACCAAACGATTGCCAGCGGTATCCATCACAAAATTTTCAGTCTGATGATAAAACTTATGCGGCTGGTGGCAGTTATGCTGCAATTGCTCTTTGACCAGCAATTTACCCTGCAGATAGGGCTGATTTTGCTCAAATTGCTGATATTGCTGATTGGGCACATACTGCGCAAATCCCTGCCAAAAATACGCTTGTAGCCACTCGCTAAGCGATAGTGAATGATTGATTGGTGGATGATTGATGAGTAGTTGATTAGCTAGATTGAGTAACGACTTGGGCAATAAAGCTTGCCACACTGCTGTCAGCATCTCTTGCACCCATTGACGGGTTTGGGTAATTTCATCGGCATGAGTGATTTGGGCTTGTGCAAGTTTTGGCAAAATCTCCACTTGCCCGCCACTGGGCAACCCAATCACACCGATATAGTGGCGCACTTTGAGTTGCCACTGCTGCTGTTTACGCTCAATGCGAAACACGTCAAAATTTTGCTCGATAAGCCAGTCAAAATCCTGCCCATCGTCAAAATCTGCCGCGGTCAGGTAACTATGTTCAAACGTGATGATGGCTTTCATGAGGCGCTTTGATAGATTGCAAGATAGCTATTTGGGTCATCAAGCGCCTGGGTATGGATGTCAAAACCCGCTTGCTGCGCCATAAATCCAGTTGCTTTTTTGTTATCAATCAGCCTAATAAAGGTTTGCCCAAAGATTGCTTGCAAGATTTGTCCATGGTGCTGGCAGGCTTGTGCCACTTGTGGGATGATGGATTGGCTAAACGCAGCGCTTAACGCGTGCAGCGAATCAATACCCCACAAAAAACTATGCCCTAACTGGCTGTCTTTTGCCAAATTTTGCGAGATTCTTTCATTCAATGCGGTCAACAATTTGGCTAAATCAATCTCAATCCCATTTGCCATGACTTTACCCAATAACTGTGGCTGTGGTTGACATTCAATAAATTCAAAACGGCGGCGAAATGCCATATCGAGCGGCGACAATGAATGATCTTGGCTGTTCATGGTGGCGTAGATATCGACATTGCTAGGCACGCTAAATGGCTGACGCGAATACGCCAAATTCACCGACAGGCTATCTGTCTGTCCTGCACGTTTACTCGGTTCAATCAAACTCATCAACTCCCCAAACACGCGGGCGACATTGGCGCGGTTGATTTCATCAATCAACATGGCATAACGGTGACTAGGGTCATGTTTGGCTTGTTGACACAGTCTAAGAAATGCCCCTGACTCAACGCGATAGCTCATCTTTCCATTGTCCGCGATGTGGGGACGAATCCCTTCGACAAATTCTTCATACCCATACGCTTGATGAAAACTGACAAAACTAAAGCGTTGCTTTTTAGCTTGGAATTGATGTGAAATTGCGTTTTGATAATCATTCAGTTTGTTTTGCAAGTCTGCCAATAACGGCAAGCTGTCTGCTAATAAAAACCAATTACTGCTATCGTCTTTATCAAAATACGATTGGCTTGATTTATTTTTTACCAATACATTTTTGGAATCTGCAGGACTAAATTGCTGTAGCGTTGACCATGCCGTATTAGCAATTGCCTTTTCGCGTTGGTTAATTTTTAGCTTAGTAACAAAGAATAAGTTGTTAGTAATTTCAGCAACTTTAAGTAATGACTTTCCCTTTTTTCTTTCATCTAAAAATACTAAACAAATCACCTCTCGCCAGCTTAATGGTTCAAGCAAAGCTTTGAGCAATTTATCGGCATTGGCGACTGGCAAAAACTCGGTATATTGTTTGGCGATTTGTTGCAGTTGGTAGGTCTTGCCTGTCCCTGCTACGCCCGTATAGATAATATTTTTTACTGGCTCACGAATCATGGTTACTTCTTAATTTTTAATGTCTATTTTGTGATGGCTTATTATGGATAAGCTGACGAAATTTATCAAATCAGCGATTAATAACCAAATTTTTGCATCACCTTAATTATTTTTGTCAAGTTTTTGACAAATTATGATTTATAATTCATTCCAATATTTTATGTATCTTAATTTTCACTTAAAATTTTATTATCTAAGGAGGGATGACTTCATGACAACCGCTGCAACCGCGCACCCTGATCATCAGCATATTGCGCTACGCAATGACCCAAAAAAGGTCGCCGTGGCATCCATGATTGGTACGGCTATTGAGTTTTATGATTATTATATTTATGCTGCTGCGGCGGTATTGATTTTTAATACCCAGTTTTTTGATAAAACCGATGAAAAAGCGGCGATGCTTTACTCGCTTTCGACGTTGGCATTGGCGTTTATTGCCCGCCCTTTCGGTTCAGCATTATTTGGTCACTTTGGTGATAAACTCGGTCGTAAAAAAACCTTGGTCGCATCTCTGCTCACCATGGGTTTATCAACCGTAGCGATTGGTTTGCTACCGACTTATGCCCAAGTAGGCGTCATTGCCCCATTATTGTTATGTTTACTTCGTGTGGGTCAAGGGATTGGGCTTGGCGGTGAATGGGGCGGTGCTGCCTTGGTCGCCACCGAAAATGCGCCAGAAGGCAAACGTGCTTGGTATGGTACTTTCCCGCAGTTAGGCGCGCCGATTGGGTTATTTTTAGCCAACTTAGTGTTCTTTTTACTCAGTTATTTTTTAGGAAAAGATGCCTTGGTCGAGTGGGCATGGCGCATCCCGTTTCTTATTTCAATCGTACTTGTGGGTGTGGGTCTTTGGGTACGTTTAAGCCTGCATGAAAGCCATGTATTCCTTACCGCTGAAGCCGAAGGCAAAAAAGTCAATGCCCCTGTGTCAAAAGTCATTACCCAATATTGGCGTCCGATGATGCAAGGCACATTCTTGATGGCGATGACGTATGTGATTTTTTATATCATGACTGCCTTCGTACAAGCCTATTCAAAAAGCCCAGCAAAATTATCTTCTTTTGGCTTTCCAACAGGGTTAGGTATTGCCCCAAATACCTTTACTGGCTTTTTATTGGTCGCTGCGATTGTGTTTGGTATTTTTACTAGTATTTCAGGGATTGGTGCCGACAAAATCGGTCGTAAAAAATGGCTGATTGGCGTGACTATCTTATGTATGGTGTTTGCCTGCTTTATGCCAATGCTGCTCAGTAATGGCACACCAACCACGGTATTTATTTTCCTCATTTTGGGCATGGCATGTATGGGTATGTCGTTTGGTCCAATGGCAGCGCTATTACCAGAGCTGTTCCCCACCGAAGTCCGGTATTCAGGTGCGTCACTGGCTTACAATCTAGCGGCGATTGTGGGTGCATCGATTCCTGCGATTTATGCCATCAAAATCAACGAGCAATATGGCATGAAAGGTGTGGCTATATATATTGTTATTAACGGTTTGATTTCTCTCATTGCGTTATTCTCAATTAAAGAAACCAAAAATATCGATTTGATGGATTAAAAACTGATACCTAAAAAACGCTGGCAAATGCTGGCGTTTTTTTTGCCCAAGGCGGTTATAATAAACCTTTCAATACCATGAGACCTAGGATGAAAGCCTCTAACCGCTGTGCATGGTGCGGCACAGACCCACTTTATCAAGCTTACCACGACAATGAATGGGGAAAGCCCAGTTATGATGACCGCCATCTATTTGCCATGCTGTGTTTAGAAGGTATGCAAGCGGGACTCAGCTGGATTACCATACTCAAAAAACGCGAGCGTTATTACCAAGTATTTGCTGATTTTGACCCTGCAATTATCGCGCAGTTTGATGATGCTAAAGTCGCAGAATTGATGCAAGATACGGGCATTATCCGCAACCGTTTGAAGATTCAATCCATCATCAACAATGCCAAATGCTATCTAAAAATCACCCAAACGCAAGCTTTTAGCGATTATCTTTGGAACTTGTCGCCCAGCGGCGTGGCAAAAATACCACAGGATAATCACCCAAAAATATTTGCTGATATCCCCACCAACACTGAATGTTCAGATAAGATGTCAAAACAGCTCAAAAAAGACGGGTTTAAATTTGTGGGCTCGACGATTTGCTATGCGTTTATGCAAGCAGTCGGCATGGTGAATGACCATGTAGCGGCGTGTGATTTTCGCTAAGCTTGTTCAATAGTCAATAGCGGATAACATATTCCTCGATGCTACAGACCCCAAAATAGGCTAAAACTAATCAAAATCAATACCAGTAAAATGCTTTGAACCAATAAAAAATGCTGATGCACTTTGAGCAATCCGCGCAGACTGATGCCATAATGACTGACATTTTTGAGAGAATAGCTTTGAAAATCCACCAAGCTACGGCGATGATATTGTGACCGCATGACCTCAACAAACTTATCAGCCGCTGCCGCTGTTGACCCAGTTGACAATATAGGTAAGAACGCATTGATAACATCTTCATGTGTTTCTGGGTTATTGGTATTGACCATCAACATTTGCCAATCTTGAAACAGCCGTTGTTCGATTACCCCTTTAGACTTGAGCGTGACATCGCGGTTGCGCCCATCACGCTGAATGTTACCAAATAATTGCTCAATCGCTGAGTTTTCGCCTTCAATGTACTGAAAAAAATAGCCATTACCAAAGCACAAACAACCGGTAATTTGATGGGCAAGGTTCTCACGCTGTGCCACTGCCATAATATCAGACAGCGTTCTAGGGGTTACGCCAGCTTTCAATGTTATGCGGCTCACATAAGTTAGATAGTGAATTTGCCCCAAGCAGCACCTCAGTCTTTATGATTGTACAATTTTTGTTCAGCGCAATTTTAACAATTTCTTACATACTTATCCATCCATTAAATCAACAATATTAGCTTACCTAGTCACAAATAGCGGTTGAGTGGTTATTTTTGGACGCTCGTATTGCATTTACAATCATCAGCAACACCCCTGCCCAAATTAAAGCAAAACTGGCAATCATGGTACCATTAACAGCTTCATGCAGCACAAAAATGGACAATAAAAACATCAGCGCAGGTTCAAGATAACTGAGCATACCAAAGGTATTCATCGGCAACACTTGACTGGCTTTGAGATTGGTCTGCATGGCAAGCGCACTAATCATGCCAAGCCCAATCAATAGCAGCCCCATTGTCATTGACCCTGTTACTATCGATATACTGCTGTTTTGCCATAATAAAAAACCCAAGGCAATCGGGGCAATCACTGACAAATCAACGAACAGTCCCAACAGCGCAGGCACCCCTTGCCAGCGGCGCAGTCCATAATAAATCGGATAAGTCAAACACACCCATGCAGTCGCCCACGATACACTGCCCGCAAGCCAAAATTGCAATCCCACCCCTGCTGCCGCAACGATAATCGCCGCCCACTGCAATCGATTTAAGGTTTCTTTAAACACCACACAACCCATCAGTACCATCATCAAGGGAAACAAAAAATACCCCATTGCGGTATTGACCGCCTGTCCATTGATAGGCGCCCACATAAACAGCCACAGCTGACTTGCCAAAATCGGTGTCGGCAACAGCAATAAAATCCATTGTTGTTTGTTTAATCCCATCAAAAATGCTTTGAGTTGCCCAAAACTTTGCGTCATCGCCAACAACCCCACCAAACCAAACCACATCGCCACCATGCGCCACAAAAAAACTTGCGTGCCTGACAACGGCGCAAGCCAGTGACTATACAGATACAGCACGCCAAACAACACATTAGAAATCAATGCCAACACCACCCCAAAACGTAACTTTTTGGCAGCGGTAGCGGGCTGAGAAGTTGTTGCTTTGGGCTGGACAACGATAGACGATGGTGATAAAACGCTGGAGACTGACATAATTGACCTTGTTATATTTTTGCTTTTGCGGTTAAATTGCCCAGCAGTATAACAATTATCTTTGGTAAATTATTTCAAAATACCCCTATTTATGATAAATTAACATTAATATAAGATAAATTTGCTATATTTTTCTCAATTTGTCTTATGGTATATTTTTAGAAGGATATGGCTATGATTCATGAAATCGATGATATCGATAAACGTATTTTAAACTTGTTGCAAGAAGATGCGACGCTACCGCTTAAGAACATCGCCGAAAAAGTGCATGCATCGGTAGCGACCTGTCAGCGCCGTATCCAAATGATGACAGAGACTGGGGTGATTACCCGCCAAGTGGTGATTGTCAACCCTACCGAATTGGGCTTTGATTTAAGCGCGTTTGTACTGATTGAAATGGAAAAACAAAATACTGCGCTCCAGCATGGCTTTGAGCGTTTGATGAACCGATTGCCCAACGTGATGAGTTGTTATGAAATTTCAGGGGATTATGACTTTTTGCTATTGGTACACGCCAAAAATATGGCGGAATATCACCGTTTTACCCGTGATAATTTAACTTATGAAAACAATGTCCGACGCTTTAAAAGTCAATTTGTGATGAATTTTTCCAAGGTAGGCACGAAAATCCAGTTAGATTAGTTAGATCAATGCCCATCAGATAATGGGCTCAAACAATAGGCTCAAACAATAGGCTTGGTGCGATACCAAAATGACGTCGGCAACGAAATGCCAAACACCAACGCAGCGGTCACAAATATCGCATTGAAGCTAAAATCCATCATTTGGGTAAATACTTGTGGATTGTAGCCATAGTAGCCTAGCTGTACAAAGCTAATCATAGCTTTGTACGCGGTAATCCCCGGCATCATACACAGCATGGCAGGCACCAAAATCATCTTTGGGGTGAGTAAATATTTTTTTGCCAAATAAATTGCCACAAACGATGAAATACCCGCTGCCACAAACGTCGCTAGTATCAAATTGACTGACAGTTGTTTTAATAGTTCTCTAAGTCCGTAACCCAGCACGGTTAACAATAAGCATTGCCAAATATAGCGGTGCGGCACATTGACAAGCAGTGTCCAGCCAAGCGTCATCAAGCAAGCAAAAGTTGCTGCGCGTATCAAGGCAATCACATCAATCGCCATTTTTCACCCTACCCAATATTGGCAATAAAATTTTATCAAACGCTTTCATCAACCCACGCCCCAATGACTGATATTTAGTAGTAGCAATGACAACACAATGCCGATACAGCTCGATAGCGTCAAGATAATCACAAACATAAAGCGCCCGATACCGATGTTCATATAACCCTTGAGCATATCCGACAACGAGTTTATCAAAGGAAAACTGGGAACCAACCAAAGCACACTCGACGCCATAGCAATATGCGGGTCGTTACCAATCCCCAATAACAGCGCGGTACTGGCGAAGATGGAGCCAAAACACGCCGCTATGAGCGCGGATATAAAGGGGTTAAAGCTGCGGTTACTCAGCCATAGCCGCAGCGAATACCCCATCATGCTCGCAATAAAAGTCACCAAACACACCAGTATATCGCCCCCTGCCAAATACGCAAAGCAAGCACACGCCACACCGACCATCGGTGCGACCATCTTGGCAGGATAAGTGTCCCGATCAATCTCATCAAATCGGTAGGTCGCGTGCTCTAGGGTACTCGTCACCGGCATACTTTCCAAATCCAGTACGATTCGCTGAATTTGCACAATGATACTGGCATTGATGGCATGGGTGGTTGACGCGCGCAAGGTGGTAATACAGCGGTTATTATAAATTGTGGTGATGGTCAAGCCATTATAGGCAATCCCACACTCCACGCTAGCCACCCCCAGCGCTGTCCCCAATCGGCGGCACAAATCTGTTACCGTTGCCGATTCTGCCCCATATTGCATGAGTAGCAGCCCACAGCGCACACACAGACGGGTGATTTGCTGCTGGTGTTCATACGCCATATACGGCAACCGCCGTCTAGGCTTCGGCTCTGTCGGCGGCGAAAGCTTGGCAGGCTCAGGTGTTAGCGGATCAAGCGCTTCTAGGGCATCAGCAAAGGTATCGGTCATAGCATCATTTTAACAACCTTGATATCTCATTTTAGCATTAAACTAGCATAAAATCAGAGCGAATCAGTATGGCTTTATTGATTAAAAGGTTGATTAAAAAGTTGATGAAAAATGAACAAAAAGTTGAAAACTACCCGTTGTTTAACAAGCTTCTATCTATTTAAAAAGCTGCGATTGGTTTATTTTGGTTTAAATAGTAGGGCGATATTCAATACTTTCCATTACCCTCCATTTTAATCACCATCTAGCCATTTGATAATCATTTTTTCCGTTAATTTTTACAAAAATATGGAATCGCTTTACCCTTTAATTAAACCCGACTAATTTAATCAGGTTTTTTTGTTATTTCGCCCTATAAACCCCCATCGCAAAATTGATTCATGATAAAATGAGCCATATTCATTTTATTTAATATCCAAGCCTATGTCCGCCGAAACTATTGCCAACAAAGCCTTTAAACAAGGTACCAAAGCCCTATTTGACTATGACAAACACTGGGCAAGCTGCTTTGAGCCTGCGCCATTTTTGCCGATGAGCCGAGCCGAAATGGATGCCCTTGGTTGGGATGCCTGTGATGTCATTATCGTCTCAGGCGATGCCTACGTCGATCACCCAAGCTTTGGTATGGCAATCATCGGCAGACTGTTAGAGTCGCAAGGCTTTCGCGTCGGTATCATCGCCCAGCCAGACTGGACGAGCAAAGACGCTTTTATGACACTGGGCAAACCGACCATCGCTTGGGGTGTCACCGCAGGCAATATGGATAGTATGATTAACCGCTACACCGCCGACAGACGCATTCGCAGTGACGATGCCTACTCGCCAGACAATGCCCCCGACAAACGCCCAGACCGTGCGGCTGTGGTATATAGCCAGCGTTGCCGTGAAGCCTATCCCGATGTGCCAATTATTTTGGGCGGGATTGAAGGCTCGCTGCGCCGTATCGCCCATTATGATTATTGGTCAGACAAAGTGCGCCGTAGCATTTTGATGGATAGCCGCGCTGATATTTTGCTGTATGGCAATGCCGAGCGCGCGATTGTCGATGTTGTACATGCACTTGCCAAAGGTTACCGTTTTGAAGACCTTGCCAAAGTGCGTGGCACCGCGTATCTGTCGACACAATCCAAAAAACACTGGCAACGCGATATGATAGAAATCGCCAGTAACGACGTCGACACCGTTGGGCGCGTTGACCCGATTATCAATCCGTATGTGATGATGGAAGATGTGGGCGACTGTCACATCGAACAAGAAAAAACCCTTGAGAGTCAATACAAAGGGTTTGTGGCGGATAAAGTCGAGCACAAAGTCCTCAATGCTGATAAGGTCGCTGAAAGCCAAGACATCCAAGTGGTCAACCTCAAAGACCCTAATAAAAACGCCTTAAAACACAAACGCCCGTTGCCGCCCCGTGACAAAACCGTGATTCGCTTGCCCGACTTTGAGCAAGTCAAATCCGACCCCGTACTTTACGCCCATGCCAACCGTATTTTGCACCTAGAAACCAATCCGCATAACGCCCGCGCCTTGGTGCAGCGACATGGCGACATTGATGTATGGCTCAATCCGCCGCCTATTCCACTTACCATGGAAGAGATGGATTATATCTTCGATTTGCCGTATGCCCGTTTGCCCCATCCTAGCTACGGCAACGCAAGAATTCCTGCCTACGACATGATTAAATTATCAGTCAATATCATGCGCGGCTGTTTTGGCGGCTGTACCTTCTGCTCGATTACCGAACATGAAGGACGCATTATCCAAAACCGCTCAGAAGCGTCTATCTTGGGCGAAATCAAAAAAATCCGCGACACCGAGCCATCATTTACTGGGGTAATTTCTGACCTTGGCGGACCGACTGCCAACATGTACCGTCTGCATTGCAAAGACGATGCCATTGAAAAAAACTGCCGCAAACCGTCCTGCGTGTATCCCGATATTTGTGACAACTTACTCACCGACCACAGTCATCTCACTCAACTGTACCGTAAAGCTCGTGACATCAAAGGGGTAAAAAAAATCCTGATTGCGTCAGGCTTGCGCTATGATTTGGCGGTCAAAGACCCCGAATATGTCAAAGAATTGGTCACCCACCATGTCGGCGGATATCTCAAAATCGCCCCCGAACACTCTGAAACCAACGTACTCTCCAAAATGATGAAACCGGGTATGGGGACGTATGATACCTTCAAGCAGATGTTTGACAAATACAGCCGTGAAGCAGGTAAAGAGCAATATTTAATTCCGTATTTCATCGCCGCGCACCCTGGCACCACCGACACCGACATGATGAACTTGGCAATTTGGCTCAAGCGCAATGGCTTTCGTGCCGACCAAGTACAAGCCTTTTACCCAAGCCCGATGGCAACTGCTACTACCATGTACCATACTGCCAAAGACCCGCTGCATAAAGTCACCCGAGACAGCGAAGGGGTGGAAATCGTCAAATCGGGCAAACAGCGTAAACTCCACAAAGCGTATCTACGCTATCACGACCCCAAAAATTGGGCACTGCTGCGTCAATCGCTTAAAGACTTGGGGCGTGAGGATTTGATTGGGCATGGCAGTCAGTGTTTGATACCGCCTTATAATCCCAAACTTGAGGGCGAGGATGTTTATCAGTCGGCGAGAAAGAAAAACAGCTCGGCAGGCGGTGATTCGGTCAAGCGTAGTGCTAAGGATAACACGGCTCAAAAGTCGGGTAAGAAACCTACGCCAAGCAGTTTTGGTAAAAAACCGTCAAACCAAAAACAGCCGAAAAAAGGCAACTTCCAAACCCAACATACAGGCTTACCACCGAGAAAGCAAAGGTAGAAACTTTCAGAAACTTATAAAATTTATTAAATTAAACTAAATAGGGTTTATTGATAGCTTCTGCAAAATCCTGTCCTTTGAGATATGGTTTTATCCAGATTCTTTTGAAGTCTTTAAGCCCTTCACCTACTCTCTGTTTTCTCCAATGCCCACGAACCATGAATCTGCGAAGAATTTTTTTCTGAGTAGAACTATTAAAGTTTGAAAATTTATCCTGCATTGACTTATCAATAATGATAGGCTGAATTGAACTGCCAACATCTTGATAACTAAGTTCTGATGAATTATTTCTTTTTTGTTCTAAAGTTTGATTCTTAATTTTCTTTTTTTTGGTTTTCTGAGTTATTGAACTTTTATTAACTGTGACTGAATCAGGATTCTCTGAAGAAATGTATAATACACTATTTAAAACTGCTCTAAAAAATATTAGTCCATCTTCATAGAATATGCTATCTACTGCAGGGCTTATATTGTCTAACTGATTTATATTAGCTACCAATCCCCTATCAAGTTTTTTTGAAGCTAAATACTCCCAATCTGTTTTAAGAGTTTCTTCTAACTCCCAAGTATCATCTAAGAATAATCTGCGTTTCTGAACCATATATACTTGCGAATAATTACCATGCAAACACGTTAATTCTAATTCTCGTCCACATCGATTGAGAACATCATTTCTCGTTTTTTGATATATAGTGACAAAAACATATATTGGTGACTTGTAATCAATATTGAGTTCTTCGTTTTCATTTTTTTTATGCAAAGAATAAAAAGCGTCTATTAAATTTCTATTAGTAAAAACTAATTGGCAACTGTCAAATGGTAAATGAATTTCTTTTGCTGGCAAGTTAATTTCAGTATTCAACAAGTTATCAATTAAATTATCCCTAAAGAAAAAGGTCTTTTTTCCAAATAATTCAAAATTTAATACAGAAAAAAACTCAAGGGTTGCATTCTCAATTATTATATTTAAAATATTTTGAGTATCACTATTTGTACGAATCTCATTTATCATCGACTCTATCGGAATACCAGAATTTTGAGAAACTACTTTTAGAAAACTATATAATTCTTTCTCTTCATAATTTATGAATTCTTTTAAAGGCTTATCAGCAGAATGTACGGGTTGTACAACTTCATTATTCTTTACAATTGTTTTTTTCGCTAATGACACTAGTTCAAATAATTCTTTATTTTTATCTTTCAGAATTTCATAATAGGTAATTGGCATGTGCATATTTTAAATCCTATATAAAATCATTTTTCAACAACTATTTGGTATAATAAAACAAGAATAAATATAGCACAACTAAGTTTCATAGGTATTTTATAATGGCAAAAATTTTTATTGGAATAGGGATTTTATTTCTCATCATTGGCTTAATTTATCTGTTTTTTCCCAATGCTTTTAGCTGGTTTGGTCGTATGCCGGGGGACGTTAATTACCGCTCCGAAGGCGGCGGCTTTAGTTTTCATTTTCCCATCGTCACCATGATTATCGTGAGTATCATTCTCACTATTATTCTTAACCTATTTAACCGCTGACAGCGCGCTAAGTATCGCTATATTGAGAAGGTTTTTATCACAAAAAACTGCCTTTTTCATTAAAAAATGTCGTAAACTGTGATTACGCCAGTCACGATTGAAAAGGAGTTAGTCATGCAGCGCGACATTTTTAAGCCAACACTACTGAGCCTTGTCATCGCCCAAAGCTTATTGACGGCGTGTAGCTCCTCACCGTCAAATAGCCGTGATACCAGCCCTGCCACACCGGTTATCGCCCAACCAACGCCCGTGGTTGCTGCGCCTGCCATAATGATGGAAGCGGCAGCAATGAGCAAGATGGCACGCTACTCGCCTATCATGCCGATGCCGATGCCGAGACAACAGGATAATAGCGAAAAATATCAGCACCTTGCAGTCAATCCCATTCACCAAACCGCCACCGATGCCGTTGCCACCTTTAGTATTGATACTGACACGGGCAGCTACGCCAATGTGCGCCGTTTTCTAAACGACGGACAACTACCGCCCACTGACGCGGTGCGTATTGAAGAGCTTATCAACTATTTTAACTATGACTTTTCACAAGCCAAGCGCCTTGCCAACGCCCCTTTTTTGGTAAGCACCGAAACAGTTGCCGCGCCGTGGCGTACCGCCAATCGTATCATCAAAGTAGCTATCAAAGCGGATGACCCTACCATCACCAAACAAAGCACCTTACCGCCTGCCAACTTGGTATTTTTGGTGGATGTGTCAGGCTCGATGTCAGACAACGATAAATTACCACTGGTCAAATCTTCGCTAAAAATGCTCACCAAGCAATTGAGAGCGCAAGATACCATCAGTATCGTGACCTATGCAGGTCGTACCCAAGTGACGCTTCCTGCCACTAAAGGCAGTGATACCGACAAAATATTAGCCGCGATTGATAGCCTAGATGCCAGTGGCTCGACCAATGGCGAAGCAGCGATAAGGCTGGCTTATCAACAAGCAAAAATCCACTATAAAAAAGACGGCATCAACCGCATTTTGATGATGACCGATGGGGATTTTAATGTCGGTGTATCGGACGTCGATGAAATGCTAGATATTATCCGCCGTGAGCGTGATAGCGGTGTGTCACTTTCCACGTTTGGCTTTGGTGAAAGCAACTTAAACGACCACATGATGGAACAAGTCGCGGATAACGGCAACGGTAACTATAGCTACATCGACAGCCTGTCTGAGGCCAAAAAAGCCTTGGTAGACGAAATGTCAGCAACCTTCAATACCGTAGCAAAAGACGTCAAAGTCCAAGTGGAATTCAACCCCCAGACGGTTAAAGAATGGCGCTTAATTGGTTATGAAAATCGTGTCCTTGCAAAAGAAGATTTTAACAACGATAAAGTAGACGCAGGTGAGCTAGGTGCAGGTAAATCCGTGATTGCGCTGTTTGAAGTTACCCCTGTCGGGCAGCAAGGTTGGCTAGACGATAGCCGCTACCAAGCTTACCCTATCAGTCACACGGGCAAAAATACTGAGCTGGGGTTTTTAAAACTTCGCTATAAAGCCCCAAATAGCAACACATCAACGCTTTTGACACTGCCCATTAGCAATCAGACCCAACAGCCGAGCAGCGAGTTGGCATTTGCGCTAAGTGTGGCAGGTTTTGGTGAAACCCTCAAGCAAAGCAAATACCTCGGTAATTGGCAACTGAATGACAGCAAGCGACTCGCCCAAGCCAATATCGGCAACGACCCACAAGGTATTCGCCGCGAATTTATCAAGCTTATCGACTTAGCCGATAGCTTACAACCCAGCAAAAAATAGCCACTATACAACTTTCAATAAAAAAGCTAGATGACTCATCTAGCTTTTTTATTGCTTTTACTTTTGTGCCTATCAATGTTGTTTTGTGCCAAAAATTTTATCCCCTGCATCCCCAAGCCCTGGAATAATATACCCCTGTTCATTGAGATGACTATCGAGTGCTGCGGTAAAAATCTTCACATCAGGATGGGCATCATTCACCGCTTTCACCCCTTCAGGCGTTGCCACTAATACCAAGGCTTTAATATTTTTGCAACCGTGTTTTTTCATCATATCAATCGTTGCTACCATACTACCGCCAGTCGCAAGCATAGGATCTAAAATCAACGCAGGACGCTCATCAATATCTTTGACCAACTTTTCAAAAAAAGGCACAGGCTCAAGGGTATCCTCATCACGTTGCAGTCCAACCATCGAGATTTTTGCAGTAGGAATAAGGTCTAAAACCCCATCAAGCATTCCCAAACCTGCACGCAAGATAGGTACGACAGTAACGGTTTTACCTTTGATTTGAATGCCTTCAATTTGGTTGCCTTCCCAGCCCTGAATGCTGATTGTTTCTATGGGAAAATCACGGCTTGCTTCATACGCCATCAAACGGGCAAGCTCTTTGGTCAAGGTACGAAATTTATAAGTGCTACTATCTGCCTCGCGCATCAAAGATAATTTATGCTTAACTAAGGGATGGTCAATAACGGTAATTTGCATGGTAACACTCACTTTAAATTTCACACCAAAAATTTTCGCCTATTTTACCCAAAGTCTGTGATAAAAACATTAATTTTCTTTTCTGAGTCCTTCAAGGCAACCCACAAAGCAAACACCCCCTTACTGATGTAAGGGGGGTGATTTGGAATAGGGAGCTGACGATGACCTACTCTCACATGGGCGAACCACACTACCATTGGCGCATTGGAGTTTCACTTCTGAGTTCGGGAAGGGATCAGGTGGGACCTCCAAGCTATTATCGTCAGCAAAGGGGGATAGAGGAATGAGTTATTAAAAGTAAAGTATGAGCTATATCAAGCGAGGTGAATATCGTTATTACCTACAAAGCCATTTAGGCGTTGTATAGTNTTTATACTGTCTTTGCTCAAATAAACTTACGAGTATCTTCACTCTGACAATACAATTAATTAAAGTCTTAATTTTATCGCCCTAAGTGAAAATCCACACAAGTTGTTCTTGTGTTTGTTGTTATTTAGTGCCAACACCATCGTCTGGTTGTTGTTAAGAAGGTCGCTATTCTAACAGCTTATTTTGTGTTGTCAATAACTTTTTTCTTTAATTTTTTATGACCGCTCAACTTATAATCTATATTAATTTAAGTTGTTGTTTTTACTACAGTTTATGGCTGTAGTCGCTGCCAGTGAGTGCGTATTATACGCTTTTCTTTAACCATGTCAATACCACTACGAAAATTTTTTTGATTTATTTTGCAGTTGTTGATAATTCCCTTTATTTTGTGGGTATTTACTGCCATTTGATATATAATTGAATATATTGTTTAAACAATTTTTCGTTAGGCGATGTTCGGTGGTTTTGCGGTTGTCGTCTTTCATTTTTTTATGTTCATGTCAGAAAATATGTGAGGGCAAACAATGTCTGTACAACCTCCTTCCCCTGCTGGTAATGATTTTAAACTACCTGTCCACCAAATAGATGCCACTAAAAAACGCGTACACCCTCGTTTTGTGACGGGTTTTTATCAAAACATCCGCGTTGTCAGTATGTATTCTTTATTGTTGTTGTTTTTGGTGTTGCCATGGATTCGCTATAACGGACACCAAGCAATATGGTTTGATTTCTCGGGTTCTAAGATTGTGCTATTTGGGCTAACTTTTTTACCCCAAGACGTTTTTATTTTTGCGTTTTTCTTTATGGTTGCTGCCTTTTTATTGTTTATGGTGACCGTTTATGCCGGTCGTGTGTGGTGTGGTTATGCGTGTCCACAGACGATTTGGACGCATATGTACCAATATACTGAGAAGCTTGTCATTGGTGATCGTAATAAGCAGTTTAAGTTAGATAAAGCGCCTTGGAATGGCGAAAAAATCATGAAACGCGGCTTAGTGTATTTGATTTGGTTTATCATGGCGTTGGTGACGGCATTGACGTTTAGCAGTTATGCCGTTGGGACTGATTATCTTTATCATAATTGGCAATGGTTTGGCGTTATTCCTGTGCCAGATTGGACGCCATTAACTTGGGTTTCGGTACTTATTTTTACCTTTGCGACGTTTGCCAATGCAGGCTATATGCGTGAGCACTTTTGTACCCATATTTGCCCCTATGGCCGCTTCCAAAGCGTGATGTTCGATAAAGATACGTTAATTGTAACCTATGACTATAAACGTGGTGAGCCACGTGGCGCGCGTAAAAGAGGCGGTGAAGATGAGAATTTAGGTGACTGTATCAACTGTCTGATGTGTGTGCAAGTTTGTCCGACGGGTATCGATATTCGTGATGGTTTGCAAGTTGAATGTATTCAGTGCGCGGCCTGTGTCGATGCGTGTAATGACATCATGGATAAAGTCAATAAACCACGCGGTTTGATTCGGTATAGTACCGAACGCCAATTGGTAGAGAATGAGTCAAGTAAAATTTTGCGTCCCCGGTTTTTTGCTTATTTGGCGGTGATTACGTTGTTGATTGGGGCGGGGGTTTATTTTTTAACCAGCCGTGTACCGCTGCAGATTGATATTCGCCGTGATCGTAACCAGTTGTCGTCAATCAATGCGCAAGGTTTGGTAGAAAATAACTACATCATCAAAATCACCAATAAAACCCAGCAAAACCATGATTATGCGGTGACATTGACACCACAACCCGGCTTAAAACTTGATAGCCGCTTTAAAACCATTCCATTAGAAGCCGGCGAAAGTTATGACTTCCCTGTCAGTGTGCTGGGCGATCCAAAAGTGATTACCCAAAGCAATATTCCTATCCAAATGCAAGTGGTGAGCGTGGATGATGGCGGTAAATACAAAGCGGTAAAAGATAACGTGTTTACCACGGATAAATAAGTTTGGTTGGCTAAAAAAGCTGATTTTGATAATCGGCTTTTTTTGTGCCAAATTATTGGCGCACGTTATTGGGGCACGGGTTTTTCTGCTATACTAGCTTTTTGATTGTTATCTGCTGAGTGGTCTATGGCAACACCGACAAATTCTCCTGCTTCATCAACTTCTAATCAGTCGATATCCAAACTTTGGTATAAAAATTATATGGTTTGGATTTTTGTCATTGGTCTACCGCTATTTGTGGTAGTCGCCTGTATCTGGTTCGTGTTTTACTCGGTGAAAATCCAAGACTCTACTGTGCGTGATGACTGGTACATGGATGGTAAGACCTTATATGCGGATGTGTCCAAAGACAAACTGGCGCATGATTTGGGGCTGACAGGTCAAATGATGATTCATAATCAGTCCGTCAATTTTAAACTTGAGGCGCCCGTCGGTGACAAGTTTAAAGCACCTGAGCAATTGGCAGTGGAGATTTCCCATGCCACCCAAAAGCAAAAAGACCGCGATTTTATTGTCAAACGGTTAAGTGATGGCAGTTATGCGGGCAATGTGCAGCTAGACCCGTCTAAAGGCAAATACTATATTGTGGTACATGACCCAGCCAATAGCTGGCGACTGCGTGCTATTGAGGAATTGCCGATGGCGAAGTCGATTGAGTTTAAGCCACTGACCGCGTTTGACAAAAAATCTTAGTTTCAGTCAACTAATTACAGGTACTTGGTTACAGCTACTGCTTTACAGCTACTTGATGTCCTTGTACCTTTCATAAATATCCTCATAAGCAAAAATACTACAAAATCTTGCTGGGTAGTCAACGAAATGGTAATTGTTTAACAACTCTCCCAAATCCCCACTTGCCCTTCATGGAGTTTTGGTACGCCGCCGAGCACCCGCCACGGCATAGTCGTGCCGTGAAAATCACTACCGATAGACACTTTTAACCCATGCTCTTTAATCACTCTATCCACCATATGGCGGGTTGAAGTCGGTTCATTACTGGCGGGCAATTCCACCGCATCGCCACCGCTACTGGCAAAATCTGCAATTAGTTTACGCACTTTGTTGGCGGTTAAATTGTAACGGGTCGCATGAGCCAAAGACGCTTTGCCACCGCAGTCATGAATCAAATTGATGCAATCTTTAAGCGATAAGCCATCGAGTGCCACATAGCAAGGTTTATGGTCGGCCAAATAGCCGGCAAAGGCTTTTTGCACATCACTCACCAAGCCTTGATCCGCCATCACTTTGGCGATATGGGTACGACCGACTGCTTGCGGATTACCTTTGGCTTGCACTAACACCGCCTGCCAAACCTCATCCATCGGGCGTTTAAAGGTAGTTGCCACACGCTCGCACATCGCATAGCCGCGCGTTTCTCGATTGGCTTGGATGGCAGCGAGTTTGCTGTGCATTGTTTCGATATCACTAAAGCCGTACCCCAATACATGAATCACTTTTTCATTTTGGGCAGGTTTTTTGGAGTAGCCGCCCATGACACGATGACGACAGCTGATTTCAACGCCGTGAATCAGCGTCATACCAAGACTATCAGCGGTTTGGCGCGCCTCAAGGATACCAAGTACTGTATCATGGTCGCTTAAGGATAATACTTTCACCCCTTTTTCATGCGCTTTTTGCACCACTTCGCTTGGGCTAAAAGTGCCATCTGAGCGGGTACTGTGGCAGTGCATATCAATCGGGAGTTGGGTATAAATAGGACTGCTAGACAAGATATCGAGATTTAAAGAATTCACAAATACGCCTTAATTACAAAAGCTAGTTGCCAACAATAGGACAAAAAGGGGTTAAGACAAAGAGGGGTTAACTCTGCGCTGGCTTACTCACAAGGGCACATGATTGATGAAGCAAGGAAAATCGCAAAGTTACTTTTCGATTTTAGCATATCCGTGTAAACTAGCGGCTAAGATTTTTACAAGCGATTTTTGTTAGAGATGACTATGAGCGGTTTATTGGATTTGCTACCTTTACTGGCATTTTTTTACTTTTCCAAACAGCAAGGGGTATTGGCAGGTGCGGCGGCGTTATTGATTACCACACTGGTGGTATATGTCGTGCATTTTGCCAGGCAAAAAGGCAAGCTCAATAAACAGCAGTGGGTGACGCTGATTTTAACCGTGGGATTTTGTGGATTAAGCTTAATTTTCCATGACGAGGTATTTTTAAAATGGAAATCAACCGTCATCAATAGCGTATTTGCGGTTGCCCTCATTATCAGTGTCGCGATAGGTAAACCGCTATTAGAACTGGCAATGAGAAATGTGTTTCGATTGACGCAGTCGGGCTGGAATAAACTCACCCTCGCTTGGGCAGGGTATTTCTTGCTGATGGCAGGTTTGCAATATTATTTTGCGTTTTTTACCAACAACGATACCTGGATTAATTTTAAAAGCTGGGGATGGATACCGGTGATGCTGGTGTTTTTAATCGGGCAATTTGTGTTCTTAAAAAACCACCTAAATCCAGATATACAGCAACAAATCAATGATAAAGGAAAAAACTAAAGGAGAATATGGATGGCACTTTTTGTCATTATCGGTCATGACGTCCCTGATAGCCTTGAGCTACGCAAACAATTCCGTTCTGCTCATCTTGAGCGTCTTACTCGGTTAGATGAACAGCGCCGTCTAATCATCGCAGGCCCTACGCCAATTGCGCATGGAGAGCCTGAAATGAGTGGCAGTGTATTGGTGGTGGATTTTGACAGCGATGAAGCCGTGCAAGCTTGGGCAAGTGAAGAGCCTTACTTATTAAATGGTGTGTATAGTCATGTGGATATCAAACCTTTTATCCAAGTTTTTCCTAAATCAGTGAGTTAATGTTGGGTTTAACAGTTGTTTGTAGTACATAATTGGCAAGTCTGGGTGGTGATAGGTGGTAAGCATGAAAAAATTGGTGGGCTCTTTGGCAAACGGCGCAGTGTTATTGACGGTATTACAGGTGACAAGCCTGACCCATGCAGCACCGCAAGTTGTCGTCACTGACCCAAAAACAGGACAACCGCTCGCCAAACAGCCAAATCTTGCCTCGAGTGTTGTCAGTAGCACCTCACCGATGCAAAACCCCAACCAACCTACCCTTGCCCAGCTCAACCAGCCTACTGACAGCCAGTTGTCCAACGCCAACCAACAATTATTGGCAAAAAATTCTGAATTACAAAACCAAGTCGATAGTTTAAATACGCAGGTCAAAGTACTTGTCAATGAGCGCAGTGGACAGATTTTTATCTATGGTGCGGTCACTGCATTGCTGAGTGGCATACTGGGTATCGGACTGGGCTGGCTGGTCGCAGGGCGTAAAGGTCGTTGGTAATCGACTTTATAAGCCTACTATTATAATTATAATATAAGCCTGACATTGACTTGCTATGATGCCAAACAACCAAGCCGACTTGCCAAAAAAGCCCACCGTCGCCATCATTGGCGCAGGTCCTGCTGGACTGATGGTGGCAGATTATCTATGCCAGTTTGATGTCACAATCCACGTATTTGAACAAAAACCTTCCCCTGCCCGCAAACTATTGATGGCCGGTAAATCTGGACTCAATATCTCGCACGCTGAGCCCGTTGATACCTTTGTCACGCGCTATCAGCCCGACGATTGGCTAACGCCGCATATTGAAGATTTTAATGCGATGCATATCCGTGATTTTATGATCCGCTTGGGGATTGAATCTTTTGTTGGCTCGACAGGTCGCATCTTTCCTACCATGATGAAAGCCTCGCCACTGCTGCGGGCGTGGTTGCAAGCGCTGCAACAGGACGGTGTAACGTTTTTTTATCGGCATAGCTGTGATGCCATTGACGGCAAGCAAGCGACTTTTTCGGTGGCGCGTGAAAGCGGTAACCTGACTGTTAGCCAAAGCTTTGATGCAGTTGTGTTGGCAACGGGCGCGATGTCATGGTCGCGGCTCGGTAGTGATGGCAAATGGCAGGCATGGCTCAGCGATACAGAATTGACGCCGTTTTATGCCAGCAATGTCGGTATCTGTCGCCCATTGTCGCAGCCTTGGTCGGCGCATTTGCACCGCGATTTTGGCAAAGCGTTAAAACGGGTGAAAGCCCAGGTGACATTGCCCGATGGCAAAATTGAGCAGGGTTTTGGCGACATTATCCTCACCCATTATGGCATGGAAAGCGGGCTGATATATCGGCTCAATCGTGCCATGCGTGAGCAATTAAATCATACAGGCAAGGTATCACTACAACTTGACTTGCTACCTGATGTGGCTGACAAAAAATTATTGAGTAGTTTAAAAAATCCCAAAAAACAATCGCTAGCTAACCTTTGGCGAAAGGCAGGTCTTGATCCGGTCAAAATCGCCTTACTCAGAGAAATCGTCGCAAAAACGCACTGGCATGATGCCGATAAAATGACAAAGGCAATCAAACAGTTAACGGTAGAATTCGATAGTTTTCGACCGATTGAAGAAGCGATTAGTTGTGGCGGCGGGGTAAAACGCACCGCATTAACCGAGGATTTTGCGCTAAAATCCAATCCTTATGTATTTTGCTGTGGTGAGATGCTTGATTGGGATGCGCCAACGGGTGGCTATCTGCTGACGGCTTGTTTTGCCACAGGCCGAGCCGCCGGACAAGGTGTGGCGCAGTTTTTAGCGTTATCCAAAAAGTTGACGCAATGCACTTGACGCAATGCACTTGGCGTAAGGCAGTTATCGACTGTGTAGATAGCGACTGTAAAAGTAGGCAAGCAGCAGCACGAGCGCACAAATCGGTAAGCAGACAGGCAAAAACAGCGGATTTTGCATACCACCGAACAGTACCATTAGCGAGCCCAATGCCGCCAAAATCGGCGATATCACACCCAATAACATACTTTTGATATGACCTTGTTGCCATAATCGAAACACCGCAAAGTAAAATACCAAATACAGTAAGTAACTCACCACAATCGCGATTTCTGAAATATCCATATCGCCTAGCAGCTGATTTTTCATCACTGCATAATGCACAGCCGCCCAAAACATCGATAAAGCAAAACCTAGCAGCGCTGAAGCAACTGATAGCTGATAGTTGGGCGAGACCTGACACAATTGCGCGCTAAACGGAATCAATGATTTGCGCGCTAAAGAATGCGGCAGACGAATCAGCCCTAATACCAAGCCATTGACTGTACCCATCACCGAAATCACCACAAATACCAAAAAGGCTTTGCCACACCCAAAAAAAGCTGCATGCCATGTTGCAACGATAAAAAATCAGTTATGCTATACCCCCTAATCGCTGTTTTCAAGCCTTGTATTAGTAATATTTTACTTAGCACTAACTTTTAGTTATTTATTATGGGTCACTGATGTCACAATCTAGCCAACCTCCTGTCACAAACTCAAGCAAACCCCCAGCAGCAACCATTCAAACCGCCAAACTGCACTGGCAGCTAGATGATAACGGCGTGACTGTCCCCCGCTCTAGCGACTTTGGCGATGTTTATTTTTCCAGAACGGACGGCTTGGCAGAATCTCGCCATGTCTTTATTGATGGCAACGACTTAACCACTCGCCTCGCTAATTTGCAGAACTTTGAACGATTTGTCATCGGTGAAATTGGTTTTGGGACAGGGCTTAATATCTTGGCTATTTGGCAACTGTGGCAACAAATCAGACCTGACAATCATAGCCATTTACATATCATTACCGCCGAAAAATTTCCCTTAAGCAAAACTGACCTTGCACAAGCGCTGAGCGTGTGGACAGAGCTTGCTGGGTTATCACAACAGCTCATTGACAACTATCCGCCACCACTGGCTGGCTGCCATCGTTTGAACTGGTTTGATGAACGATTGACGATTGATTTATGGCTTGGCGATGCGACGAGTAGTTTGTCGCAAGTGACTGGGCAAGGCAAAGTCGATGCGTGGCTGCTTGATGGGTTTGCGCCGAGCTGTAACCAAGAACTTTGGTCAGCGGATTTATTGGCTCAAATTGCAAGGTTATCCAAACCTCACACGACTTTGGCGACATTTAGCGTGGCAAGCTCAGTCAAACAGGGGCTAAAACATCATGGTTTTACCTTAGCCAAACGTAAAGGCTTTGGCAAAAAGCGAGAAATGCTCACCGCAAGCTTTCAACCTAAGTCAACATCCGGCAATTTTTGCGAAATCCATTTTCGCTATAACAAAAAAATTAAACCATTTTTTGTCACCCTACCCTTTACTGACACGTTTGAATCCCGACGTCGTCAGCGTCGAAAAGCCAATAACGTTAAAGGCTTTGAATTACCCAATTTTTCCGCTATTACAAAACCGCTGTCTGTGGCGGTGATTGGGGCTGGAGTGGCGGGGTTAAGCAGTGCGTATGCCTTAGCCGCCCGTGGGCACAAGGTCACCATTTTTGATAAAGATAAGCCATTGGCAGGCGCATCGGGCAACATCCGCGGTTTTCTTGCACCAAAACTTACCAGCCTAAAACGCCTTGAAACCAATCTACATGCGATTGGCTACTTGGCAAGCTGTCGATTTTACCCTTATTTGACCGCACAAACCGGTATTAATATCCTACAAACCACCGGCTGTTTGGATTTGCTCTCACACAATCGCTTACAACTTGATGAAGTGCAAGATTTCCCACCCCAATTTGCCCGTTTATTGACCGCTGAACAATCTAAAGCAATGACAGGTTTTGATGTCGGGCAAGCGATATTTTTGCCCAATGCCGGGTTAATCACTACCGCAAACTTTGCCAACGCTGTTTTATGCCACCCCAATATCAGCTTTCAAACCGAGGAACTAACATATTTTCAGCAAGCCTATTTTCAGCAAGCCTATTTTCAGCAAGATTGCGACCAAGTGCTATTAACATTCACTGAGCGTCAGCAGTTTTTTGACCATGTGATTTTGTGCATGGCGTTAGACACCTGCGATTTTTTACCCACCGTCAAACGCTTTAATCACAGCCGTGGGCAAGTGACGTGGTTTGCTGTCGATGCGCATGATAAAGCACAGTTGCCAAAACTGCCGCTAAAGTATGGCAGTTATTACGCCAGTTTTAACGAAAACAGTGAACGCCATGTCATGCTTGGGGCAAGTTTTGTTAGGGATACCTTGGATACCACGCCAGCAGTTGCTGACCATAAGATGAATGTAGCAGATTTGGCGGATGCGGTGCCCGATTTGGTCAACAACACTGATATATTTACCGTCGAAAAAAACATACCCCATTGGCAGGGTCGCGCCAGTATCCGCAGCCAAACCGTAGATTATCTACCCGTAGTTGGGCAGGTGTGGCAAACGGGTTATGAAAGCAAAAGCCGAGTCTGGACATTTTCGGCATTGGGGTCAAAGGGCTATGCTTATGCGCCGATTTGTAGTGAGCTGTTGGCCGGTTTACTGTGTGGGGAAATATTGCCGTTAGCTAACAAGATGGTCAACAGTTTAAGCCCCAATCGCAAGGTCATTCGACGCTAAGTTATTTTCTTAACAGTTTTTGATAAACCAAACTGCGTAAACTATTTGGCAATAATCGCACTGGTAAGCGAATGGCGAGGTTTTTAAGCAATTGCGCAATATGCAAAAACCCTTGTTGATAAAAGCTTTGCTGAATTGCCCACTCGTATCGGGCATACGCCAAGCCCCCGCGCCGTTCATACATCGCATCCCCTGCCCGTGCATACACCAGCACCTCTGGCAAATTGGCAAACTGATAGCCAGCGACCAATAACCGTACCCACAAATCATAATCTTCAAACAGCGGCGCATGCCGATAGCTACCGACCGCTTGTACCGCTGATTTTTTGAAGGCAACGGTCATGTGGTTGATGGGATTGCGCGACTTGGCGGAGGCAAAAATCGCCTCGTGTGAGGTTGGCACCGTGCGAGATTTTTTCCCCTGTGATAGCTGTTTTTCAAATTCAATGATTTGCCCGCCCAACACGTCAATTTCGGGATGACTTTGGATAAAGTTGATTTGCTGCTCAAAGCGGTTAGGTACACAGATATCATCCGTATCCATGCGCATAACCCAGTCATGTTGACAAGCGTTTAGACCTGCATTCAAAGCTTGTCCAAGCCCGACGTTTTTTGTTAAAGGGATAATCGTTAACGGCAGTTGCGGCTTAAAATCTTGTACCACTTTTTGTAATGCCAAATTGATTGGACCATCAAAAACCAACACAACCTCATCGGCTTGGCGTGTTTGATTGCCCAAGCTGGCTAGGCATTCGGCCAGAAATTCGGGGTTTTCTTTGTCATACAGCGACATCAGTACAGAAAATTTCATGTTAATTCACCCAGCCAAGTCAATGCCACATCCTTTTTTACTTTACGCGCAAACCAATAGCCGTCAAATTTCGCCCGCTCAAGCTTTAATAAATCCAAATAAATCGGGCTATTACCATTATTTACATTTTTATCAAAAATAATCTGTCGGCGATTGTCATTGCTTAGGCGAATTTGATTGGTTAATTTTTCAGTAATTAGGGTTTGAAAAAAATGCTCATCGGGCACCAGTTTGTGACGGAAAAAATCACTGTATTCATCGATAAAAGGCACAATTTTTTCCCAGTCTTTACGCGTCACTGAAAACCATTGTGAGCCAAAATAAATGGGTGAGTGATAGGGTTTTACTTTTGCCACGCCTTGTTGCAGTTTGGTGATGATTTTGCCCGTCAATTGCCGTTGCCAGTTGCTGTCGGCATGGGGACTGTCCATAATAAAGCGATACGCATACTGTGGCGCTATCTCGCAGGTCATCATCGCCTGAAAATCAAAGCGCTGTTGCCACTGTTTTTCTATCACTTCAAATGGTTGTAACACCACATCTTCACCGCTTAACAGGTGAAAATAAGCATTGTCCTCATGGGCAAACGCCGTTTCAAACAATTTTAACGTCGCTTCAATTTGGCTAAACCCGCCCCAACGCACCGATACCCTGTCGCTGAGCAAAACGACATTGGCTAAATTTGCCAGGTCAGTTTTTGGAAAATCACGGGATTTAGCATCCATATGCACATAAAAATTGACATTGGGCTGAATTTTCGCCAGCTTAATAAAATAACTGATATCTTGGTGGGATTGGATAAGTAAAGCGTGTTTTTTCATATGATTACCCTTTGAACCCATCTAGATTATCTGCATCATCTAAATTAATGAGGGTAAAACCACGACTGGCAAGAAACTGATACGCATCAGGGAATTTATCCCACAGCGCTTGGGTATACACCATAAATACTTGGGTGCGGGGAAATTCTTTGAGCGAAAACACAGCCGTGCTGATAAAAGTATAAATTTCAAAGCGCTGCTGGGGGTTTTGTTGCAATGCCTCGCTTAGATAATCTTCAATGATTTTATCGCTATCAATCACCGGCAAAAGATGGCTAAAATCCAAGTTTTCTCGCGGGTGTGGACAAAATGCGTCAAGGTGAAATGCCTTGACCATTGTTTCTACAATATCAGCATAAGCTTTGTCACCGATAAAATTGTCGAGTGCTTGCCCCAATAACAGCCGTTTTACCGGCAAATTTTCATCAGGCTGATTATCTACTTTATCAAATAAATAAACAGGCTCGGTAGCATCTATAATATTTTTTTCCTGGGGAAAAATGGTGAAATGCTTTTTGGAGATAGCCAAAATACTAGGGATACTGGGATAAGTAATGCCCACGGCGTGTTTAAATAATCGTAATGGCAACGATTTTGGTAACGGTTGAAAATAGCTAGAATTGGGGAAAATATTAGCGGTGCCGTCATCAAAGGTATACAGCTGTTGGAATGTTACTTTAGAAATAACAAATTGCAAAAACAACACGTCAATACTGGCAAGATAGACGTTTTTGATAGGTTTTTGCCAAATATCAAGCGTGTTAAGTGTGGTTTTGATTTGGTTTAAGGTGGCAAAACGTTCGCCCCAGGTTTTATTGTTCAGTTCGATAAAGGCGGATTTTTCGCAGACCTGCTCAAGTTGGTCAAAATAATAGCGGTGTTTGGGCTCGCTTTTTGAATGAATGCCATACGGCAAATACAGCCCAATAAAGGGGGTACTGTGCTGCTTAATAATTTGCTTGGCAATCAACACTTGCAAGGGGGTGATACAAATAATGAGATTCATGGCGTTTTTTTGACCTTTTCCACCTGCAGCGTATAATAATATAACAACGGCAAAATCACCACGCCACTAATAATAGTCGCATATGGTACCACCGCCAGTGATACGCCACTTAACACCCACAAGGCAACCAAATACACCACCGTTGAGATGACGGAACACAGCGAAATTTGGGCGCTTTTGGCATGATAAAACAAAAAATTCACCAACAATAAATACGGAATTATCAGCGAAAACGCCAGTACAAACATCACCACATAATACTGGCTTTGGGCAAAATCTGCCCCCAATAGCCACGCCATCAATGACGACGGCATCGCCCAAGCCATGGCAGTCAACATAACGGGCAGCATCAAACTCAGCCAAAACAGTCGATGCAATTGTATGACTGTCATGCGCTGCGATTTTAGCCGTTCATATAAGTGAGGCACCAGCGCAGAATTGACCGCCATAATCACAATGGTCAAGCTACTGGCGACTTGCACCCCTGCCGAGTATACGCCTAGCTCATGACTGCTAAACCGCTCGTGAATCAACACTCGGTCAAGTTGCCCTTTGATGGTATAGCTTAACCCATGTAACAGCAGCGGCAAGCCTAGCGTTAAAATATAGCCAAGTCCCAGTTTGAGCCGTTTTGGGGTAAAGCGAAACTTGATAGCAAATTGGTATTTTGCCCACGCCAATGCTGCGACAAAAGTAACCCCATGCGCCAAGATAATCGCAATAAGACGCTGGGCAACTTTATCCGTGGTATCGCCAGCAAAAAACTGAAAAATCAGCACCGTCCATAGTAAATTGCCCAAGGCTAAGCCTAGTTGGATAGTCAGATAACTAAATGGGCGTTTTTGGCATTGCCGCAGTGCCAGTTGGTTTTGAATCAAGGTTTGCAAAAAGGCGGTAAAAAAACAGTAAAAAAGTAATTCGCTATGTAACAGCCAACTAATCGCTGTGCCAATCAGCAGCACGCCAACGCTATATAGCCCGCCTGCCAATAAAATATTGCCTAGCCCATGCCTGCCATACACATAAAAATAACGGGTCAAAGCACCATTTTGCGACAGACTCATGGCGATTAAAATAAATGCCGTGAGCGATAAATAATAGGACAAATCGCCAAAGCCCGTTGTGCCTAATACCCGTGTCAAATAGGGCAATAGCAAAAACGGCACGGCTTTGGCGGTCATCTCGCCTACCACGTAAATTAGGCTGTCTTTGAGCAGGGCGGATTTTGTTAAACGTTTGATTTTATTTAACATTACCTTTCAAGGACATCCCACGAGGTAGCGGTATTGGCTTGGATATCCGTTAGCACTTTTTTGCCCATTAATTCATCATAAAACTTCGGGGCAAGCCCAAAGCCAGGGCGAACGCTACGGATGCAGCTTCCATCAATCACATCCCCTGCCGTCATGTCTTTGACAAAATACAGCGAACGGCGAAATTGCACATTGCCGATTTCGCTTGATTTTCGCCCATAATCGACTTGTCCGAGCGACTGCCAAGCAATTTTACTGTCACGGCAGAGCGCGGTGAGTTCGTCTTTTTCCAGTGAAAAGCTGTCATCCGCCCCGCCGCCATTGCGGTCTAGGGTGACGTGTTTTTCAATGATACACGCCCCCAATGCCACGCTTGTGACGGCGGTGGTGTTGTCAAGCGTATGGTCGGATAAGCCAATCGGCACGCCAAAACGGCGCTGCATATCGACAATGGTACGCAGGTTATAGTCCTGTGCGGGAGCTGGGTAACCACTCACGCAGTGCAATAACGCAAGCTGTTTGCAGCCGCCATCACGAGCCGCGGCAACCGCCTCGGCAATTTCGGTTTGGTCCGCCATCCCTGTGGAGATAATCATTGGCTTGCCGGTACTTGCTACATATTTGATAAGCGGTAAATCAATGGCTTCAAACGAGGCGATTTTGTACGCTGGGGCGTTCAAATCCTCGAGCAAATCCACCGCAGTAAAGTCAAACGGTGAGCTAAACATGGTGATACCGACTGTGTGAGCGTGCTCAAACAATGGTTTATGCCAGTCCCACGGCGTGTAAGCTTCTTGGTACAAGTCATATAAGGTACGCCCGTCCCACAGTCCCCCATGAATTTGGAAGTCAGCGGCGCTGCTGTTGAGGGTGATGGTATCTGCGGTGTAAGTTTGCATCTTAACCGCATCAGCACCGCACGCCTTTGCCATGTCAATGATACGGTAAGCGTTATTGATGTCGCCGTTGTGGTTGGCGGACATTTCGGCGATGATGTACGGCGCATGGTCAACACCGATTGGGCGATGGTTAATGCTAAAATTTTGATTCATAAAAACACCCCTAAAATAAAAAATCTTGCGATTTTAATTCAAACTCAACCACATCATACACTTTTTCACCCACACCAAAATGCTGTTGTAACACGCCTGTTTCGCTAAATCCCAATTTACGATGCAACGCCAATGACGCAGTATTATATGCCAGCACTTGCGCGGTGATTTTGCCAATGCCTGTGGTGTTGAAAATCTGTGCAATCGCCAAAACCCCCAACGCAAAGCCAAGCCCCTGTCCTTTTGCGCTATTAGGGGATAAATAAAACCCCCAGCTGGCAGTTTTTTCATTCTGCCTTGATGAATTAGGATTTGACGCATTAGGGTTTGGCGTATGGGTGTTTGCCAGCTGCAGCGTCTGGTATTTATCTACCGTCATTTGGGTAACATTGACTAGCCCCATTGGCTCACCAGCGACTTCAAAAATCAGCAAATGCACATGGGCATGGTCAAGCTGTTTGCGATACCACTTTTCATGGTCAGCAAGGGCAATTTCATCTTGCCCAAACATCCACCGTCGCACGTCGACGTGATTACGCCATTGCCAAATCATCTGGGTATCGGCTTGGGTCGCTTGTCGCACTTGACAATGTTGAAATTTTTGCGCAAATTCAATCCAGTGCGCAACGCGTTTTGCCCCTTGCCCATCGACCAACTTGGCAGATTGACGACTGAATTTTTTATAATTGTCGGCCAGTTCGCTCAACAAGCGGGGCAGTTGCTCATCCAATCTAGCTATATCAGTCACCACTTTGACCAGGTTTTTATCCGCCAACGCTTTGGCAATCACCTGTTGGTTGTCGGCAAGCACGATCAGTACCATCGGTAAGCCCAAACAGCAGCGCTCCCAGGTGGTGCTGCCTGCCGCCCCAATCGCAAGGTCAGCATTTGCCATCAACTCCGCCATATTAGTCACATTGACAAGTACGGCACACGCAAAACTTGCGTGTTTGGCAAACCTTTGCACACTTTCGATATGCGGTGCGGTTTTGCCCATGACCACAGTCACATTAAATGTCTGCGTAGATTGTTGCACAAAGGTATTGAGACTTTGCAAAATCTTGAGCGTGACATTATCGTTATCGACACCGCCAAGATTGACCAATATATTGTTGGGCGGCTGTACGCTTTTACGTCTGTTTAGGCTCATCGCTCGCCAGCTGGCAAACTCATCACGTAATAGTGTATAACGCGTGCCTAGTAGTCGCTGGCAATGACTTGGCACAAGCGGTTGATAATCTTCGTTTTTTCGCCCAAAATTTTGGTCGAGCAAAATCTCACAGTCGTGCGTTCGGTCGGCTAAATCGTCAATGGCTAAAATTTTAAGGTTTGGCAAAAGTCGTTTGGCTTGCTGCTCCCAGTTTTCGCCAATCGCATAATGGTCGATAATCAGCCAATCTGGCTTTAATGCTTGCAAGATGGGTTTACACTCGGCAAAATCATCGCTTTCACTGGCGCCGAGCCACTCGCTATGGGCATGCTGTTTGATAAAATCTGCAGTATTACTTTTGGCTAATAGCTGCACAGCAAAGCCTTTTTGCCCAATCAAATCCGCCAAATGCCCGTCATGCTTCCGACAAATAAACAAGATGTCATGCCCTTGCTGTTTTAACCGGTCAGCGAGCGTGAGGCAACGCATGATATGACCGCTACCCATCGTTAAACTTGCGTCTGCTCGGACCACGATTTTCATGTTAGCGCCTATCTTCATGCTAGCGCCAATTGCGCTTGGTAGAGGCGCTCAGCAAATCGCCAATCATTTTCATCATCAATATCAACAACACTGTATTTTGGCAACACATAGCCTAGGGCATGATTATGGATTTTATCTTCGCCGAGCCATGCCTCACGACTGCCCCAATAAAACTGCCCTGCATCAAAATACGCCTGTGGCAAATCTTGGGTTCTGGTGAGCTCATGTTGGCTAAACATACTCGACACTTCACCGGTATCGCTTAACTTCAGTGAGCGTAACACATTGGATTCAAACTCTAAAACCGGAAAACAATATAGACTTTTGGATGACTGCCAACGCTCAAAACTGTCGGTTAAATACTGCGGTATTAATAACGGTGTACAGGGGTATAGACAGCAGATATGGCTAGCTTTTGGCACGTGCTGCAGCGTATGGCGAATCACCGCAGCGGTAGTGGCGTAATCATCGGCAAGCGCGGCAGGTCTTTGGCTGACAGTTGCACCATACTGTTGAGCGATATCAGCAATAGCGCCATCATCAGTGGAGACGATAATCTGCTCAAACAGTTGGCTGTTTTTTGCCGTTGCAATGGCACGAGCCAGCATGGGTTTGCCACAAAAATCTTTGATGTTTTTGCGCGGAATGCGTTTACTACCGCCACGCGCAGGGATGATACAGACCTTCATTATGCGAATGCCTGAGCCAACGCTATCTTTAAGGCATCGACCACTTGCGTTTGCGAGGCTTCGCTTAAGTCATAATACAATGGCAAACTAATCGCTTGGGCATAGTAGCGCTCAGCATGGGGAAAATCGCCTTGTTTAAAGCCCAACTTGGCATAATACGGCTGAGTATGCACTGGAATATAATGCACATTCACCCCGATATTTTGCGCCCGCAAACTGTCAAACACTTGCTTACGCGTTTTGCCACTGTCTGCTGTTAGTTGAATGGGATATAAATGAAACCCCGAATAATTAGCTGGATTGCGATAAGGCAACATAATCGGCAAATCTGTTAATAATTCATCATAACGCTTGGCAAGATGGTGACGGCGAGTGACAAAGTCATCCAAATAGTTCATTTGACTCACGCCCAATGCCCCTTGCAATTCGGTCATGCGATAGTTAAAGCCCAAATCGATTTGCTGATAATACCAACCACCGTCAGGTTCGTGGGTCATTAGATTGGCATCACGAGTGATACCATGACTACGCAGTAACTGCATTTTTTCCGCCAATGCCGGGTCATTCGTTGTTGCCAGTCCGCCTTCTGCGGTGGTAATGATTTTGACAGGGTGAAAGCTAAACACGGTAATGTCGCTAAACTCACAATTGCCGATTGGTTGCTTGTGATATTTGCCACCAATTGCATGGGAGGCGTCTTCAATCACCTTAAAGCCATATTGCTGTGATAGCGCATGAATGGCGACCATATCACAGGGCTCACCGGTGAAATGTACGGGAATGACTATTTTTGGCAAGCGGTTTTCAGCATCGGCAAGCTGTAACTTTTCTTTCAAGGCGGTGATAGACATATTGAGCGTTAGCGGATCGATATCCACAAAATCAATGTTAGCACCACAGTACAATCCACAGTTGGCAGATGCGGTAAAGGTAATCGGCGTGGTCCACAGCCAGTCGTCTTTGCCCTTTTCACCTTGACCAAGCCCCAATGCCAAACAAGCAATATGCAGTGCTGACGTCGCGCTATTCACCGCCACGCCAAACTTTGCCCCCGTATAGGCAGCGACGCGTTCTTCAAACGCCGGTACTTGACTACCTTGGGTCAAAAAATCAGACTGTAGCACGGCAACCACCGCATCAATATCAGTTTGGGTGATATGCTGACGACCATAAGGGATAAATTGATTTGCCATAATATTTGCCCAAAGGGGTTGGTTATCAAGGGTTAGCGATTAAATTTTACCAATTTTTGCTTTGTTGGTTTCAATCCATTCTTGGAGTTGCTCAGTCGTCATCCACTCACTGTTATTATCACTGGCGTACACGAAGCCTTCTGGCACCTTAACACCATCTTTGATACGCTCAGGCGTTTCATCCCAGCCATTAATCGCGGGCAAGATTTTAAAATGCTCGGGATATTCGTAGGTATGAAAAGAATCTTCGGCACTAATCATTTGCTCATGTAATTTTTCGCCAGGACGAATACCAATGATTTTTTGCTCGGCAGTGGCAGAAACGGCAGTTGCCACATCTGGCATGGTCATGGAGGGAATTTTTTTGACATAAATTTCGCCGCCCACCATGTCGTCAAATGCATGCCAAACCAGCTCCACCCCTTGCTCAAGCGAAATCATAAAACGGGTCATACGTGGGTCTGTAATGGTCAGTACGCCACTGTCTTTAATTGATAAAAAATACGGAATCACCGAGCCACGACTCCCCATGACATTGCCATAACGTACCACCGAAAAACGGGTGCCATGCTCTCCTGAATAAGCATTGCCTGCCACAAATAGTTTGTCCGATGCCAATTTGGTCGCGCCATACAGATTCACGGGACTAGATGCTTTGTCAGTCGATAAGGCAACGACTTTTTTCACCCCTTTGTCGATACAGGCATCAATTAAATTCATTGCCCCGTTGATATTGGTTTTGACACATTCAAACGGATTATATTCGGCTGTGGGCACGATTTTGGTTGCTGCCGCATGTACCACATAATCCACCCCATCAAGCGCGCGATATAGACGGTCTTTATCACGCACATCACCGATAAAAAACCGTACCCGCGGGTCGCCTTGATACAGTTTTGCCATTTCCCATTGTTTCATCTCATCACGCGACAGGATAATCAATTTTTTGGGATTGTATTTTTCAAGCGTCATCGGCACAAAGGTATGCCCAAATGAGCCTGTCCCGCCGGTCACTAAAATGGTTGAATTGGTTAACATAGTGCACTACCTATTATGGCTAAAGTTATTTGTCGCAGTTTATCTAGCCCCAAAACCTGTCAGCATGGTTTGAATGGTTTTGAGCACAATCAAGATATCTAATGCAAAAGAAATATGTTTAATATAATAAAAATCGTACTGTACCTTAAGCGCTGTCTCATCGGTATCACTGGCATAGCCTTGTGTGACCTGCGCCCATCCAGAAATACCGGGTTTGACGATATGGCGATAATTATAAAAAGGGATGGTTTTTTCAAAGGTTTTGACAAAACTCAGCTGTTCGGGTCTCGGTCCAATCAGGCTCATATCGCCTTTGAGCACATTCAAAAATTGCGGCAACTCATCGATACGGGTTTTACGAATAAACTTACCGACTTTAGTCACACGAGGGTCATTTTGTTGCGCCAGTTTTGCCCCGTTTTTTTCTGAGTCAAAGCGCATACTGCGAAATTTATAGATTTTAAACAATTTGCCGCCTTGCCCGACCCGCTCTTGGACAAATATGGCCTTGCCCGGACTTTCCAACCGTATCGCAATGACAGTGACCACCGCAATCAGCAATACAAAAGGCGAGACCAATAAAATCGCTAGTATATCAATCAGTTGTTTAAACCTTAAATAGGTTTGCGATGGCAACAGCGAGCCCAACTCGTTTTCATACAAATGATGAATCGGCAGACGACCTGTCAAAGACTCATACACTTGGCGATTATTATACACCGGTCTGCCCTGTAACGTTTGCTCGGTTAAAAATCGCTGCCAATCTTCATCGAGTGCAGGCGATGACAGGTCTGCTACGATCGCTTGCACTTTTTTGGATTGTACGGCATCCAAATGCGGTTTTTCAAGACGCAGCCAATGGATTTGAAAAATCGCTTCAAAGTTTTGACAATGCCCCAGTGGAATATACGCCATATAAGGTTGGTGCGCTTTTTGCTCTAGCAAAAACGATAAAAAGAAAAACACTGCCCCGATAACGCCCGATAAGCCAAAATAATACAGCGAATACGGCAACCGAAAAACGATAATCACCATGCCTAACAGCAGCATCACCAACAATAAAGTTGGCAACACAAAACTGATAGAACGTTGACCTGGAAACTGGGTGAGTTTGCGCAGACCCAGGGTGACGAGCAAAACACCCAAGGTGGCTAACACCATGCTATTAAACTCAGTCAGTAGCCAGCGCCCCTGCAAAAAGCGCATTCGCCACATCAGCAAGGCGGGCAAAAGTACCACTACCCCCCAACCCACGATGAGTCGGAACGCGATATTTTGCCATACTAAAAAAATTACCCGCTGCATTATGGTGTAAGTCCTGTTTTTTCAGGATTGGCGTCACGCCATTGGGTAAACTCACGGTATAAGGCTGCAAATGTCGCAGGATCTTGTTTGGCAAGATTGCCCAAGTCAGTATCCACATTATCACAATCCGACAAGTTTTTTACCATGACACAAGCCGCTTCGATATGTTTTAATGCCGCTTGCTTTTCACCTTTATAGGCTAAGAACTGTGCATAAGCTAATATATTATACTGGGAAGAATCGGTATTTAGCACCTCTTCAAAGATTTCTTCTTTTACCCTTGCCTGATGGCGATTAATCGGCACTTGCATGGCAAGGATGCGGTCATGATACGCGCTAAAGCCAAACACCTCATTTTGGTAGTCAACTGCTTTGTCTTGGTTTAGATGATTGGTGTGCTTGATAAAGCGATTATAATCCAAATAATTGAGCTGAAAATATTGCCAAATATAGTAGCCTGATAACATCGCCAAACCCAGCATGATAACAGATAGAGCTTTTGTTAGCTTGGTTTGCCACACCAGCTGCCATTTGGGCTGTTCAATCAATGCCAAAAACAAGGCGAAAACCGCAAGATAACGAAAATACCATAACGGGTATTCTACACTGGCATACAAAATACTGGCGATGACAAACGCCAGTGCAATCGCGCTTTCGCTGCTATGGCGCAGATGAATCGCCCGCCCCAGCACCCAAACAATCGGCACAAAACACAGCGCGCCTAACACCCCCAGCTCCGCCAAAATCATGGTAGCAAAATTATGCGAATGGTCGGCAATCTCTGGCCATTTAAAATATTGGGCATAATCAACGCTTGCGCCCATGTAGTTGTTCCAACCGACCCCGGTGAGCACATGGTCATGAAATATCATCATGGCGCGTTCGCTCATCGCCGAGCGGTTCCCCTGCCCGCCCGCCATACGACTCACCGCCCCAAGCTGATTGGCGCTGCTATAGTTGCTAAGCCAGCTTGCACCCATATAATACAATACAAAAACAACTAACCCCAAAACGGTGGCAGAAAGTTTGTTTTTCCACGCTATCGGCTGGGTCAAAAAGAAAATAGGTATCACCGCCAGCATCATCACCAGACCCGCCCGACTTTGTGTCAAGGCAAGCCCGATGGTAAATATCACAAACAATAGCATCAAGCCAAACCGCGCATATTGTCGGTATCGACCCATCAGCCACTGCGGCGCATTTAACCTTTCTTGAAACGACTGCTGCAGCTGATACAGCACCCCACACAGCGCGAGCACAAACGCATAGCCTGCGTGATTGGCTTGCCCAAAGTTGCCGTCATAGCGTCCGCCATTGGCGTTACCACGGGCAATCACCCAACCTTTATAATCAATCTGATAGCCGCTCATCTGCATCATTTGAATCATAAAGGTAATGATTGCCATGAGATATACTGCAATAAACAGGCTGTTTAATAAATTCGCTTTATTTTCAATATTACTGCCTATCAACGCAGTCAAGGCAACGACCAGCAAGCTTATCACCGGAAAGATTAAGGCATCAGGATAAGCGATATGATTAAATAGTGGCTGACATACAATCAATAGCGCTAGCAGCAACCAAGTAAGCACAGATTTGCTAAACTTTGTAATCGGGTTTTGCCAAAAAAAAGCCGCGACTGCCAAACTCACAAACCCAAATGCGGTAGCATTGACTACAAAATCTCGACCTAACGGCGAATGCCAAGGCATGAGGTACGTCAAAATGGCTAACCCCATCAATAGGCTAAACAGTCGAATATCTTGATTGGGGGTTTTAGGTGGCGTAGATGACAGCATAGGATTTTCGTATGGGTTAAACGCAAAAATGCTAAACGAGGTAGTTTAGCATTTTTCATTTTTTATACCTATAGCTTACAAGATTAATTTTCAGATCTATTGATTGAAAATAGATAATAAAATGATTATCTAGTGATTAACAAGAAGTCTTTTAACAGATTAAAAAAGCCAAGCATTGCTTGGCTTTACAAAGCCATGCTAATTTATTAACGTCCAGTAACCGCAGTAGTAGTGACTTCACAATTACCACCATTTGAAGGATCACACTTGATCTGCATATCGCCAGGTTTTTTAGGTGTAAACTGTACAGAAGTGTCTGATAATTTTACAACACCCGAATCTACACTCGTTAAAGCAGCAGCTGCGATTGGCTGAACTTTAGCACCATCACATGCTTTATAATTAGTATAAATTGAGTTAAGTGCTGTTCCAGTTGATCCACTAGTTGAAGATGGATCTTGCAGCTCGATCATCACTTTGCCCATTGTTGACTTAGCTTCCGCCAAACAAGCATTATTAGCAGAACGTTTGGTATAATTTTGGTATGCTGGTAATGCAATCGCAGCCAAAATACCAATAATCGCAACAACAATCATTAATTCAATCAGGGTAAAACCTTTTTGAGCGTTCATAATGAACTCCTATTTTTGAGTGTATAAAATGGATAACCTAATCATATAGTTAATTATATACCCAGTCATCCAAGTAATTAAGTCAATTTACAAAGTTTTGCTAACCATCACTTTGCGTTTCTAATATTTACTGCAGTTTGTGTGCCAATTTCTTTTTTTAGCCAAATTAACACTAATATACCTTCTACTTGGCGACTAATTTAAAAAATTATTTAGTGCATCAAGGATTATCTAAGTGGAAAATTTTTTCAACCCTCTTAATTTATTCATTTATCCATATTTTATTGTTAAAGATATGACAATATTTGTCACTATTTTATATCCCTGAACATAAATATTGTCCATACTGCCAAAAATTGTTCAATGTCTAGCTTGACAAGCTAGTTATTCCATTCTTGACCCGTACCACATGAGGTATTTCTGCATTTTACACCATCAGAATCATAAGTTAATGTGCCATCATTACTCATAAGACCGTTGGAAATTGGTATAGCCTGTATACGCCATTTAGAAGTAGTCATGGTATCTCCTGTCATTGGGGTATTAGTTGAGCTGTCGATAATGGTTACATTATAATCTGCATTACCCAATGGGTAAGTAATAGCACCAAGTACAGGAGTGACGCCTAAAACATGAGACAGAGAAATATTTGTGTATACACCTTCCACTAGTTTTCGAGATTGGATACGCATGGCGATATTCTGCAATTCAAACATCATGTTATTACGATGTGTTTTAATCACATAAGATTGATAATTGGGATAAGCCACTGCCGCTAATATACCAATAATTGCTACCACAATCATGAGTTCAATTAGAGTAAAGCCATTACTTTTGTACTGGGTTATTACCATGATGAACTTCCTGTACCGCAGTTGCTATCTTTAAAAATTTTTATTGCCGTAATTGAGCTATCTAGCGACTCACATTGGATTCCTTGACTAGAAAAACCAATATAAGGATATCCACTGAGTAACGGGGTAGCCAATATGACATAGTTGGTTGCTACACTAGCATTTCCAAACGTTGACTCGCTTAAATTCGAACCAGATCCTAGTATTGTCACCATTTTGATATCATACTTTGCACTACCTGTATCAGGATAGTGAAACGTCATGTTATCTGAATCAAACGTTTGTGATTGGGAGGCAAACCCGGCATAATTTAATTGCCTTGCTCGCCATTTGTTGAGTTCATTTGACTGCATCATGATGATAGACTTTACTTTTTGAATATCATTTTTTTTGATAAAATGCTGATAAGATGGTACAGCAATGGCTGCAAAAATGGCTATTATCATTACTGTCACCATCAATTCAATTAAAGTAAATCCTTTTGAATTAATCATAGTCTTCTTAGCTGTAGCTAGATGTACTTTTCTCACGCTACTTTTCCCACCATTCTCGTGGATTCATGACTTTGTCACGATTAACACCATCTGAGTTAATCGTATTAATATCAATCGTACTGGGTTTATTAAAGGTTGCTTTATCACAGTCCGTACCTGTGCAGCTGAGTTGTAATACCCCAAATAATGAGCCACCCTCATCAGGCTTAGATTGAGTAATGATATTATCAATAATGCCCGCACCTGCTAAGGCTGCTGAACGCTTGGTGTAATCTGTCGAAGGTTTACCATCTGCACCAGTTGTAGTGTTATAACCAGATGCGCCGCAGTTGCCAAAAGGTAGACACATCAGCATACGTTGAGTGGCACCTTGCACAGTAGCAGAACAACCCTCTGCAATTAAATTGACATTTGGATTATAAACCGACACAAATAGTAGACCATTTTGAGCATCAGGCTCATTAAGCATTTTCATACCTTGATATTTTGTGCGGTCAGTCTCTAATACATTACTCATAACCGCACTAGCGCCTATACCATTAACTTTATACCATTGCTCAAATGGATAATACCAACCATGTTTGAATGTTGTATCTGTCACACCTTTCATCATATTGGTTTTGATAGTTGCATCGCTAGCCGTAAAAGTTACCTTAGCCAGATTGGCTACCGTTAAATCCTTGGTCACAAGCGCTTGACTCAAATAAGGATCTGAAGTAGCCGTGCCTTTACACTCAGCATCTGTCTTATAGCAGAACAAATCTTTCTTACCTGCCTCTCTATCCATAAAACTATAGATGGCATCTGGCATATTGGTATCACGTTTATCAGAAACTGGCAAACTACGATTACCTGTACCCACAGTAATCTGTGCTATGGGTGAACCTTCTACGACTTCATCAGTTACTGTAAATAATGGACGTTCATAAAACCTTGGGGCAACATCTGAACCACCTTTTTGATCGCTTACATCTAATAATTTGACCACACGATCAACACGGAAATTATCCGTATCTTTGTTGTTATTAATATCAGCTCGCCACACTCTGCCGCCTAAGTCAGCAAAATAAATAAAATCTGTATAGCCGTCATAGTTACGGTCAACGGTACGTATTTCAGTGACAATACTAGCAGTCAAATCACTGTGTTCAGTTTTTTGTAAGGTGACGGAAGTAGGACGTGCGGCTGTGGTTGTACCATTTTTTGATGCTGCATAACTTGCCCACCATAACAGCTTACCTTTATCTGATGTGGTATCTATAGTTACTTTTTTGGTTGTACTGTCTTCTTTTTCTTCCCCTACTCGTACCATATAGACTGCATTACCTTGTGCAAGATTTGATGAATCTGCAGCAAAGTTTACAGTCTCATAACGAGTGTCATAGCCACCAGGTAAGAAATTCACCATGACTTTTTTACCCCCTGACCGCACAAAACCGACACTGGGCTTGCCCCAAGATTGCCCCATTCTGCTAAATGCTGCTTGGTCACCAGTAGTACCTAACGTACCATTTTGCATACCTTTAAGTGTGGTATCGACTGTGCCATCTGCCTTTTTTGGTTGCCCTGCCAGTATATTGGCATAGTTTGAACCGACTGAATACACCATGCTAGGTGTTGTTGGATTTGTAATATCTAGATTATAGTAAGATGAACCACCCATGCGTAAACCGCCTGAGGCAAAGACTTGTTTAGCGGCATAGCTATTTGTGGTAACAGCTTTATCGCCACTACCTTTGGTGTTACTGGTGATATTATAAGTTGTATACACATTCCAAGGTGCATCGACTCCATAGGGTAGCTTCGAGTCAGTAGTTTTACCACCTTTTATTAAAGCATCTGATTGCAAGTCTAAAATTTCTTTAGGAATAAAGGTAAACTGCTCTTTGCCTGTACTATCGTCTATTAGGTGTAATGCCCCATCCATTGAACCGTACAATACACTGTCTTTACGTGTTGTAGCATTAAATTTACCATTGGTATCCAAATCAATGCCATAGGTGACTAATTGAGGAAGTGAGTGAATCACCCCACCAATATTTTTTGGGGTTTTGGACTGACTGCCTGTCAAGACGGTCATATCATCCATATCAGATAAATTTTGGGCAGGATAACCCATAAACACCAAAATATTATTCAAAACGCTAGTCACAGCGGGCGTTCGTTTATCAGGCGTTGTTGAGGTAACTGTCGTAGGCTTCACTAAATCTATAAGCAATACAGGTTTAAGCGCTGTAAATCCTGATGGTTTTTTGGTTGTTGGGTCAACTTTGATATTGGTGAGTGTATCATTGACATTGACCCACAGATTTCTATCATTACCTGATTTCTCAAACACTTGTTGAAATGCACCGCCGACCTGCGGCAATGCTTTATCAGGTCGCTGGGTATCTATTCTGGTGGTATCGGTGATCGTATTCCAAATATCATAAGTTGATGCAGAGAATTTTCCTGTAAGGTCATCAAAGACTTTGGTCGTGCCTACTGCATCTGAAGTCACTGTGCTATTGCGGATAAAATATTTTTTTAGGTTGCCATCCCATAGATCAGTGACGCCTGGTCTGGGGTCTAAAATAGGCGTATAGGCATAACCACGGGATTGCTGAGTATTAAGTGCATCCAATGGTACTGACATCGTACCGGTGGATATCGCTGGGATTTCTCTATTGCCCACGCCTGCGATAAATTCTTTAATACTAGCAGCGAGTTGATCAGGCGTTTTAACAAAATAAAAGCCACCTTCACCAAAGCCATAACCTTTTTCGCCTAATTTACAAAGATTTTGAGCATTTTGACTGTTTGCTATAGAGCAATTGTACTTATTATTAATCTTGGTAGCATTTGCAAAATCATTAAAATCCGCTCCAAAACCTGCTGTACCGGTAATAATTTCTCGGCCCACTGGATTATTGGTATTGCGCAATAATTGGGAAAACTTACCCATACAATTCCAACCAGTAGTAGTAGAATTTGATGATAAGCCATTGGCATCACAAGTCGTACTTGTACCGACTGTTAATTTAGTACCTGCTGGGTTGGCTATAGGACCCACTTTATTCAACGCACTGTTCATCAAGTCAATCGCTGAATTGCCATCTACGCTATTGGGCTCTCCATCAGTTAAAAAATAGATACCATTACCGCCACATTGTTGTTGGTTGCTACTTGTTACTGGAGTAACGGGCGAAAAATAGTTATTTGTATCTTTTGAAGAAGATTCTGCCAAATTAAACCCACTATTGGTAATATCTTTGGTAGTAGTGCCAAGCATATAAGACCCTACTTCAGCATAGGCATGCGCGCTGGGCGTGTTGGTTTCAGCATTTAAATTTCTAACAGCCTCTATCATTTTTTTTCGATTGTCTAGTGTAAATGGTTTAGCCGGATAAGCGATTACACCAGCATTTCTATTGTTATCATAATAGAATTTTGCCAAACCTAAGTTATAACTGGTAAAGTTTGCGCCTGTGCCAAAGGCTTGTTTTGGATTAGCTAACATTGGTATCAGTGCTTGTTTTAGACGAGAAATGCGATCATAGTATCTTATATTGTTGACTGTACAATATGTAACATCATAATTGTTCGTTGCTGTTGTAACGTTACCATTATCATCATAAATAGCTACTGGCACACTTTCTGTAGTTGGAGAAATCGGAATTGGAATAATAAATAACCAATCTACTTTACAATAATATTGTCCGTTTAATGTAGTGCCAACATTATAATCATCAAGAATACTTCTTACACCCATACTACCCGAGTTATCAAACACCAGCATCACCGTTGCCCCACCTTGAGAGGCGGCTTTATACAGCTCAATATCACTAGCATGGGTGGTTACGTTTGTAACCATCAAGCTACCAATAGCAATTGGCAACAGTTTGAAACTCATATTTGAACAGTAATTTTTGTTGCATGCTTGTTCCATTTTCAGCTACCTCGGTGATATTTCACCTTAATATTTATTGATAAACGTATTTAAGATTAGTAATTTTAAATAAAAAATTTTTAACTCAGACAGCTTACACCTACAGGTTCGTGTTTATAGCTCTGCATTTGGATATTATGGGGTACACCCAAATCCGTTAGACACTTGTCAATATCGTCAATTTTTTGCTTTAAACATCCTGCCACTGTATCTGTACCTGTAGATGTACTACCACCTAAGCTGACATTTGAACTAGTATAACTAGGGACAAGTGATACAGAATAACCATTAAAATAAACACAAGGTGACTCTTGAGTGCTTGAATTAGTGGCCAAATCATTACTTTCATCACTTCTAGCATGGCCTGATAACGGTACGACATCTTTTGCCTGTGCTAATTTGACAAAAGTCATTTGCGTCATTACACGACCTTCATTGACGTAATCATTCGGGTTTGTGGGATCACAAAATCCCCGATTTGCACCTTCCAATATATTCCCTGCATTGTTTTTTTGAGTGATTTTATCAAGTCTAAATAAAGCACTCTCTCGTGGACGTACACAGAACACTGTCTCTGCATTAAAAGTATCTTCACCGGCTCGTGAGATATACCCTTGTAATGTATCAAGTCCGTTTCTAGTAGAGGAAGTGGAAGCCACTCGCAATCTATCTTCTTTTTCAACTTTGCCAAAAGCATCATCGTTGGCTTGAAACATCAACTGAGAAATTTGCGAGGCTGTCGCCACCTGCAAATCCGTTGTACTTTTTCTTAGTACAATAATTCCAAGAATAGATATTAGTAGCAAAACAATTAAGACGATGATGAGTGCTACACCGGCTTGAGATTTAGGGTAGCCTTTTTGCAAATACTGTTGGTTCATTGTACAGTCCCTCTGGCATTTCTTAGAAAGACAGTTGTCTCCAAAACTCTTCTCATTTTTCCATCATTTTTGGAGGTATCATTTAACTTTATATCGGTCTTGTCCAAAACTGTAAATGATGGATCTTTTGATGCGGTAACTGAGCCATCTGAACGTACTAAAAGCCCTATTTGAACATTCACAATTCTTCGATTATTCAATGTTGGAAAAGGGTCTGCATTTACAGTTGTGATAGGCGTTGGAATGGGCATATACGTCAGTTTATATGTGCTTGGATTCGTTGAAAAGTTTTTACTATCACTCACACCTAACAATACTCTGAAATAATCCACATTGGGAATAATTATCTCGCCACTACCTGCTAGATTTTGCGTAGTGTCACTTGTATCTCGATTAAAACTGCCATCTGACTGTTTAATAGGTTTCTTATACTTGTCAATATTAATAGCATTTTGATTGGTTGCATCCTTTTTTGCAGTAGTTTCGCTATAGGTATAGATTGCCGAGGCGCAAGCCAACCCACCATCCCGCACAAAATATCGCTCAATAACGTAATCATCTTTCATCACATTGCGACTTTGGCAATCCACTTGATTATCACTTGACACTTTATACTGGATGGTCAACTGGTCACTTGAAAGCGCTGTAGAGCCAAATTTGACATTACTGCCACTTAACGAAGATGCCGATCTTGTCAAAAGCGTATCAGATATCTGTTGATTGCTTTTTGATAAGCCGCGCAGATTACTAGCTACAGTTTCCCCTGCAACTGTATTGCCAAATACAGTTAAATTGTCTGGTGCTGTCAATACAATACCGCCTTGGGGGGTTTGATGATTTAAAAAAAAACTTTGTGAAGATAAAATACCATAGTTAGCTTTACGAATTTGCTTGGTTAGATAATCGAGACCAAAAGTGTTGGTATCTACAATTTTAGATCCTGCACTTTGTATGTTTGAAGATAATGAGTTGGTGTAAAGTATTTGCAATGCTGCTGCAGATACTAATAGTCCTAAAATAAGTGATATCATTAACTCTATGAGCGTGAAACCCTGTTGCAACCTTTTCATATTAATTAATCTCCAAAAACATACAGGTTGCTTTGGGATGATATTTACCACCCGTTTTAATATTCGTGGTGTCGGAAGCATCTCTTGGGGTTAGGCAATCCATTGTACCCTTATCGCTTGCAATATTGGGGTCTTTGATTGGATTATCATCTGTGCCGATTGTTGGGGTTGTGTTCCCCCAAGCAGTAATCAGACAGTAGGAATACATAACATTAGTAGAAGCTGTTGTTCCTCCTCCGCCTGTACTCGGGCATGGCTGCAAATCCATCTGTAGACCTGTCGATGTGAGTTGGGTTTTTAGTTTCCATACCTCAGCATTGGCTATTTCTGTTGCTGTGCACGTCGTACTACCTATACAAAGATTTGAGGGCTCCGTAAAGGTATCAGCGTAGACTTCATTGAGTGCATCTTGATAAGTAGCAATCGCTGAAGGGTTGGCACGGATTTTTTCAGCAAGCGACCTCATCATTAATAGTGTCTGTGACCTATCAACCGATTCAGAAGTAGATTTGATAGACTGCATTTGCATGGCACTAAAACCCAAAATTGCTACTGCCAAAATCAACAGAGACACTAATACCTCAATGAGTCCTACACCATATTGATAGTATCTCATGAGCAGCTCCCACTTTTACTACTTTTAATACTATTGCTTGCATCTATTTCCACTAAATATTGTGGATTACCCGATCCCACACAGATATAAAACCCCGTCGTAGCTATTGCATCATTTGCATCTTGCCCCATGCGAGTAGATATTACATTTTGACCTTGATAGGACTTTTTAGTGGGGGTAAAACTGACAGCCAACAGCGTACTTGGTATCGGTGTAATGAACACTTCGGTTCCAAGATTATAGATAGCCTGGGGCGTAGCTGTGGCAACATTGTCTCCCACATAAAAACTCTTAAAATTCTTGACATTATTTGTGTTTGTCAAAACAATTTTCGTATTTTTTTGACTAATGATTGCTTGGACCTGAGTATCTCTAAGGGCAGACTCAATAATACTTACTGCTTTCCTAGCTTTAGCTTGCTGAATCTGTCGTTGCATACTAGGTGCTGCCATCGCGGCAATGATAGCTATAATTGCAATGGTGATGATAAGCTCAATCAGCGTAAAACCTTGTTCACGACCTTGGTTACGATGATACTGTCTGTTCAAAACTTCCATCACGATACCCATCCACACCCCTCAAAAAATGACCTATCATACCATGTTTACTAACACAAACAATTCTAACATTAAAGCAAAAAACATACCTAATATTGCAGTGTTTTTGTTAATTGTCATACCTAAAGCTTACTACCGATAGTTTACCTCAGTCAATCATCGTTGCTAATCGAATTAGCACAAAAGGGCGCTCACGTATTATCAAATTAATTTTGAATAGAATACTTTAGAACCCCCAAGAAACCCACTGGCAGCCCGTCTTTATCTGCAAGCTTTAACGATATGGCGGTGCACCTTTGCTCGCAAAATACTCACAAGCAGAATCTAATGCAAAACCTTCCCATGCAAGACTGAATACGCATGGATATGGGCAGATAGGTGATAATCTGTGAGTAGATTAGCCAATTCAGACAGGGTAGCGCCTGTCGTCACCACATCATCAAACAAAATCAAATTTTTGCTAGGGGGCATGTCAGTTAGAGAAAACGCATCTTTGATATTATCTAAACGCTCCTCTCGGCTTAGACCCTGCTGGTGAGGTCGGTCGAGTCGCTGCACACCCATAAAAACAGGGATTTGCCAGTGAAAGCTTAAATAAGCGGTTAACATGGCAAGCGGATCGAAGCCGCGTTGCCTAATGCGCTGTAGACTTGTTGGCACTTTAACGATTAAAGAGTTTTTGGCATGGCATCCTTGAGGCGGCTTAAGCTGGCGGATGGCGTGTACCAAAACAGGCAGATGATGTAACTGCTGCCCATTTTTATACCCAAGCATGATTTGATTGAGGGGATATTGATAGTAGCCGCTGGCTACGCCACGCAGTGACGTTTGGCTCAATTGCAAAGTAAAGCATGACGCTGACCATGCAAACTGGCTATGGCATGGCTGACAAAGAAATTGCTGTCGATTGAACCAATGCTCATGGTGACGCGGTGCTAAGTTATCAAAGCCTGCTGCAGCGCAATCATTGATGCCACATAGTTGGCAACGGTGATGAACTTTCGCTTGATACACTAGCGCCATGGCAAAGGGCAATCGCCACCAAGGCAAGGGGGCTATGATTGCCATAAACGCAGTTAAAGCCCTTTAAAATCATTGAACATAAAACCAATACCGATATTGGTGCTCTTATGATTATAGTCTTGGATGTTTTCACCATAGCCATGGAATACTTGTAAAATCGCTTTCATACCGCCTTTCAATGGATAAGCATAATCCACCTGTATAGCGCCTTTATTGGTACTTGGATTATAACGCATCACACCACCCACTGTGCTTTGGTCATTGAGCGGATACAACCAACGCACATCGCCATAGCCCATGTAGTCCCCGATATCTGGGTTATCCGAGTCTTTACTGTTTTCATTTGCGATGAGCCACAGTCTTGGAATCACGGTGAGTTTGCCCCACTCCGTCCCTGCCATCGCATAGATACGATTCCAAGAACGGGATAACGGGTCTGACTGTCCATTTGATTCATGCACGAGCCCCGCGCCTAACATTCTTAATGACCCATTCCCAGGCAGATTACCCTTGATAGGCTGTGTCAAAAATATCTCTGGCTGATAATCTGAGCTGCGAAAAGGTCTTGAATACTTACCATTGTACACTTGCCAATAAGACTGCTGGGTATAGCCAAGCCAAACATCGGCATTGGTATCGAACACATCTTGGGCAAGCTTGGTTTTCATTGAAATTTGCAGCTTGCTATCTAAGTGCTGCAAAGAATCTTTCGATGCGCGAACATGATCTTGGGTGGGTGAATGAATATCATAGTTTGGCGTCGCGTTGTACCAAAGCGGCATGACATACATGGGCAAATGTGGACGTATCGTCAGTATCCCTTTGGGATCATTTTTATCCAAGTCATATAACACACTCAGTGGCGTATATTTTTCCACATCCGTTGCAGTCACCCCCACTTGTTTTAAGATGGTTTTGTCAAGCTTGTTGGGTACCAAATGATCCAGTTTTTTTTGCTCGTTTTTAGTGGGAGTCGTGACGGTTGTCGTTTGATCCACGGCTAACACGGGCACTGCTTTACCTTCTTTGATACTCACTTTCAAGGTTTTGGCAATATCAAGGGGCGCCTTGGCTTCGGGTTCGATTTTACCAACGCTTATCTTGTCAAAACAAGCTAGACGCGCGACATTGTCAGTGATTTTTGAACAGGTTAGCAGCGTTTGCTCGTCGACAGGAATAACGGTTGTTGTTATTAAAGTTTTTGTTGAATCTTGTGTTGAGGGTTTTGTTGAAGCTTTTGTTGAAGCTTTTGTTGAAGCTTTTGTTGAAGCTTTTGTTGAAGCTTTTGTTGAAGCTTTTGTTGAAGTTTTTGCCTGCGTAGTTGCTGTAACTGTTAGTGTGGCTAGTATAGCAAGCGATAAAGCGGTACGGTAAAGCGTAAGTTGTGACATAGGTTGACCTTCTTACAAAAATATCGTTCATGATAGCAAAAATTGATGACAAATAGTTAACAAATACATAATAATTTTTAACAGTAAAGTAAAGTTCCAATCCACTATTGGCTCGTCAATTATTGTTATTTCTATTGGTGCTTGTATGGATAATTCTATTGATACTGCTGGCCTTTATACTCAAGCCAACCGTCTTGATGACGGCTAGCGGGGTCGCGGTGTGTCCAATGTATAACGCCACCTTTGTCGTTATAAATATATTCACCATAAAAACGAATGGGATTGTTGGCTTGGATACCCTCGATGCGCGGTGCCAAATCAATATTATGGGCAATTAACACCGTGATGTTTGGGTAGTTATCAATTTTGACCAAAAATTTTTGATGGCGGCTACCCTCATTATCATCTTTTAGCACTTTAATCACCGTACCACATCCTAATACCTGTCGTTTAACGCTGGGATTTTTGGCTTGATAAGCTTGATTAATGACGGCGTTGTTGCATTGAATATTTGTTGCCTGACGTTTTTTGTCAGTATAACTTGCTGAATTTTTAGCCGTCTGTTGATTGGAATTTGAGCCTGCTAACTGCGAATTTGGGCTTGCTAACTGGCTATTTCCGCTTTGGTTTTGGCTTTTATTTTGGCTGGACTGTTGGTCGGCATTGCCTTCATGGGAACACCCAGTGACAAAAATTAGCACCCCGAAAGTTAACGGGATGGCTATAGACTTTGCTAAGTGATAGTTCAATTTTTTTAGCCTTAATGGTTGGATGGGTCAATGAATCATTTGACTGAATTTTCTTGAACTGAATTTTCTTTAACTGAGTTTAGACTTAATTTAATTGGGACAAGAGTTGCTCAAAATCAGGGCGTTTGACTTCACCGTTTTGTCTTGCTACCAGTTGACCGTTTTGGTAATACAACAGTACAGGCGGACCGAACACGGCTAATTTTTTATAGATTGCTTGGCTATCTGGCGTATTGTCAGTCACATCGAGTTTGACAACTTGCCAGCTGGCTAAACTTTGCGGCGGGTTGGCAAAAAGTGTTTTATCCATGATACGACATTCGATGCACCATTCCGCGGTGACATCGACGACTAGCTTTGGATATTGCGAAAGCAAGGGCTCAAGCTGTGACAGTTTGGTGATTGTAATGGTATGGGTGGTCTTCGTTGCCGTGAATGCCGATTGCGCTGAGGTATTCACAAGCTTGTTAAGCGGCTGCCAACTATCTTGACTACCTGAAGCAGTGCCTATCACCAGACACGCTGACCAGAGGCACGCTAGCAATGCTAGTGCTTGAGTGAGTAGTTGACCTTTTTTGCCGTGCCAGCGCCACAGCCATAAGCCAATCACAGCAAACCACAGTGCCCATAGCATCAGCATCCAGCTTGATAGCCATATACGCTCTATCATCAATAAAGCGACGCCAAATAACAGCAAACCAAAGCTGGTTTTGACCCAGTTCATCCACTCGCCTGCTTTTGGCATAAAATTACCTTGAGTGGCGCCGAGTAAAATGAGCGGCGTAGATAGCCCAAGCCCCAATAAAAACAATGCGGCAAAACCCATCACAGGATCACCCAGTGCTGCCACCCCTGCCAACGCGCCTGCAAGGGGTGCCGACACACAAGGTGAGACAACCAGTGCAGAAAACAAGCCCGTCAAATAACTACCACTTAAGCTACCGAGTCTATTTTCCCCAATTTGGCTAATTTTTTGGAACTTAACACGCAGCGCATGCGGCAATTGCCAGCGAATGACCTCCAACATGTACAGTCCAAGCAGGATAAATAAACCTGCAAAAATTAGCAAAATGACAGGGTTTTGTAGCCAGTTTAGTATACCCAAAGATTGCCCAAATAACGCAATCACTGCGCCCAAAATGCCATAACTGGTGGCAACACCCAAACCATAACTGCCTGTGAGTAATAACCCTTTTTTGGCGGATGGACGATGTTGACGGGCAACGATATTGGCTACAATCGGCAGCATGGGTAACACACAAGGGGTAAACGCTAACCCTAATCCTGCTAAAAATAATAGCAATAACGCAACACCGCTATGTTTGGTCAATCCAAAAATATCTTGATTGCTAGCGCTAGCCGTCAAACTCGTTGCCACCGCCGCCGATGAAGCCGCGGGTTCAGTTATGACAGTTGTTTGGACAGGTTGAGAGGATGCCATAGATACGACAGGGGCGGATGCGGTTAACTGCGCTGAAGTTAAGACATCGGTGGCTGAAGCATCGGTCAATGGGGTCAATGCGACTTGCTGCCCCGCTGCGTCTGTAGTGCCACTGGACAGCGCATCGATGGCAGACGGTGTACTAGTTGCCTCATTGACGGTTTTAGCAGGGGTCAAGCTAGCAGATTGCTGAGTCGTTGTCGGGGCAGCATCGCTGGTCGTCGCCACGGTATTGGTGACTTTGGTTTGAGCGGTTTTTGACGACATTGCCTCTGATTTTTTTGCGCCATTTTTGCTGGAAGCGGCCAATTGGGTAATAACAAATTTGGTCTTTTCAGGGGGATAGCAAAGCCCTACTTTGGCACAGCCCTGCCATTTGACCGTAGCAGGTTGCGAGGTAATTGCTTTATCCGTGCTCAACGTAGTTGTGGCAGTAAAGGGGTGTTCAAACACAGGCACCCGACCAAAATCTGGGTCATCCACATAGGTCGGTGCTGCACTAAATTGTAGCGGCGTCGCTGTTACCCCGTCAGGCAATTGTAAGGTTAATTTATCCCGATACGCATAATAGCCTGCTTTGACATCCACATGAATGGTCACTACTTGCCCTTTTTGCTGCGTGTAGACTTTAAAAGCCTCATGCACCGGTAGCGGCTTGTCTTTGGCGGTCAAGCTGGGATTGTCATTACCGCCAAAAACCTCGCTTAAACTAATCGCTTGCGCGCTTGGCATGGTGAGGCTAGTGACAGCCAGTAGCGTGCCAAGCAAACAGACATGACGACTCACAGTTCGAAAACAAGATAAGGGCGTAGGCATAGGGGATATTTTTTTCAAAGACAACTTCTCATATGTTTTAAATTCACAGGTTTTAAATTTATACGTTTTAAATTTATACGTTTCAGATTTATACGTTTCAGATTTATACGTTTTAAGCCACGTAATTATACTATGACGACTAATTTTAGCCAATCCCCGCCCAAAAACCTAGCAAAAAAATCAGAGTGCGTGACTCTGATTTGGTTAACCCAGTAACAGCACCAAACTTATAACTTAGCAAAAATGTCTGCGTCTTGACCTTCGCCGCCTTCTTTGCCATCAGCCCCCAATGAGAATAAATCATAGGTTCTGCCTTCGGTACCTGGGATAACGTATTGTAGCTCATTATCCCAGCCATCTTTCGGGAAACCGCCTTTAATATACCCGCCCTCTGGCCAGTTTTTGGCACCTTGTGGTGGCTTATTTAAGGCGTCTAACCCTTCTTGGGTGGTGGGATAGCGACCATTATCCACTTTAAACATATCAATGGCATTTGAGGTGGTCGATAAAGCCGTTTCGGTGGTTTTGATGCGGGCTTTGTCACTTTGACCCACCACTTTGGGCACCACAAGACCTGCCAAAATTGCCAAAATGACAATCACCACCATGACTTCAATTAAGGTAAAACCCGCTTGACGATTTTTTGATACATGAGCACAACACATACGAATTTCCATTTTTTAGATTTTTAGCAATTTTTGATAAGGTGTTAGGATTTTACACGGCTTTTTTGACAATTTGCATACCCATTTGGTTAATTTTGTCGGATGATTTAGCCATTAATTATTTAGCGATTAATTGTTTGGCGGTTTTAGGGTTTAGCCTGCCAAGTCATTCATATTAATAATCGGTAGCATCACTGCCATCACAATGGTCATGACTATCACCCCCATCAGCACCAACATCAGCGGCTCAAGTAGTGACAATAGCGTGCTAATCATATTGGTGGCTTCATTTTGCTGCATCGCTGCTGCACGCGTCAGCATGTCATCAAGCTCGCCTGAGTTCTCGCCGCTTTTAATCATTTGTACCATCATCGGCGGAAAATAATTACTGCGCTCAAGCTGGCTTGATAGGCTCGCGCCTTCGGTGACTTTTTCTGTGGCGCGCGCGATGGTATGTTTGATATGGGTATTGGTGGTGACTGCCGCGCCGATGGCTAGTGCTTCCACCAACGGCACCCCTGAGCGTACCAAAATCGCTAACGTACTGGCAAAACGTGATGCGTTCAGATTTCGCGATAATTTACCAAACACCGGCAAGCGCAAGATAAATTGGTCAAAAGTGGCTTTGCCTGCCGCCGTTTTAATAAACTTCACAAATAAAAAAACTGCACCGATTAGCCCGCTTAATATCAGCCACCACCATTGGGTTAACAGATTAGACAATGTCAACACCACTTGAGTAATCCATGGCAGCGCTTGCTCGGATTGTTCAAACACTTTGACAATTTTTGGCACGACAAAGCTCATCAAGCCCACCACTACTGCCACCGCCATCATCAGCAAGATTATCGGATACACCATCGCGCCTTGTACCTTTTTTTGCATGGCAAAGCGATTTTCGGTGTAATCGGCTAACTGGTTTAAAATCAAATCCAAATGCCCTGAGCGCTCACCTGCGGCAATGGTGGCAATATAAATCGCGGGAAAATTACCAGAGTCTTGTAGCGCGCTCGCTAGGCTATAGCCTTCCAATACTTTGCCGCGCACACCATGCATCAACGCTTTGACATGCGGTTTTTCGCTTTGTTTGGCAATCGCTTGCAACGCTTGTTCAATCGGTATCGACGCTGCCAATAACACCGACAATTGGCGGGTGATTAATGCCAAATCATACGCGCCCACCCCTTTTTGCCACCATCGGTTGCGACTGACATCGGTTTTTTGTACAGGTGAGACTTCGACAGGCAGTAAATTTTTATCGCGCAGTTGTTGGCGGATTAGCCTAGCAGAATCGGCTTCAAGAATACCTTGGTGTGACTTGCCTTGGGTATCCATGGCTTTATACTGAAATGCGGGCATGTGAGTTCCCAACGGGTAAGATTAGCGTTATTTTAAAGGCTTAATAGGCTGAAATAAAGACTCGTTTTCATTAGAATCATATTGTACCAACACCGATAGCTCATCGCGCAAGTCTTGTTTGTTAAAGCTATTGACCTCAGTAATCAGCATTTTCTCGATTCGTTTATCAACCGCGTATTCACTGATTTGCGCACAATAGATGGCTAATTGATACACTTGCGCTTTGAGCGATTCATCGAGTGATTGCAATAGTCTCACCAATTCTGCCACATTGATGACTTGGTAAGGGTAATTGGGAATCGCCGCCTCTTTTAACGGGGTGACTGAATAATTGACACCGAGATGGGCAAAATAATAACAACTAAATAAATAACCTAGAATATGCCCCACAAAATAACCCCGGTCATTGTGATAGCATGCCACCCCCAAAAACTCAATCACGGTCGCCGCCAAACTATGCTCAAGACCACGAAATTCAGCTGCCGATGGCATCAAGCCTACGGTTGGCAGGTTCATTAAGTTTTTGTTTTGGCTGACAATCTGCCAACCAATCGGTCGCTGCGGCGGTAAATGATGGCTAATCGACATCACCAAATCATCAACGATATGTAAATTATTGAACAAATGCTGCAGTTGCATCAGCCCAACATTATCGCGCATGTTCAAATATTTGGCGACTTGCAGTTTTTTAGTTTCAATAAACTGGGATTTTTTACTGGATATATAAAATAATAGTTGATGGGGATGGGAGTGCTCAAAATACTCGGTCACTGCGTTTTCTTGTGCATGAAACACGGCGGTGTATTGACTGGTAACATCCATTGGGTGAACACCACGATGGTCCATCGCAGGGTGTTCTGGATTGGGCTTGATGTGCAAGCCATGTGCTTCGACAGGTTGACCTTTGGTAGTTGAAGTTTCCATGTTGGCAATCGCAGCTGATAAAATATGGGACAGTGCTTGTCACTATATCATACCCCTGTCAACATAACCTAACAGATATTGCTATGAAAATAGACTGGTCATTCTTCGTTGCCATAAACTGGCTATAAGACATACAGCTTGCTATAAAAGTGGCAATAACCACAAAACCGCAGCAAACCTGCTTTTTTGTGGTTAATTAGGGTTCTCGACTACCGACTTATTGCTCGCCCAAGCTGTCAGCAAAATGCCCACCCTCAGTTCGAAACGACTGGCGATATTTTCGTGGTGACATTTTATACACGCGTTTGAATGCTTGGCTAAAGGTACTATCGGAGGCATAACCCACTAACTCACTGATACGGCTGATGCTATTTTCTTGTAGCCGTAAATACCGCGCGGCAAGACGAAGTCGATAGTCGGTTAAATAAGTTAACGGCGGCACCCCCACCACTTCACGAAAATGCTCGGCAAAACTACTGCGTGACATCCCGGCGACCTCGGCTAACTTATGAATGGTCCAATTGGTCTCAGGTCGATCATGCATGACTGCCAACGCCTTGGCAAGGTAAGGGTCTTTTACAGCTTTTAGCCAATTATCTGTCGCTTCGGGCAAGTCCTCAATATAGCTGCGTACACACTCAATCATCAAAATACTGGCGATACGATTGATAATGGTCATTTTGCCAAGTCGGTTCTGCTCAGACTCTAATGCCAAAAATTTGACACCCAAATCAAGCATAATCATTTTTTGCTCATCGTTTGATTCGCTTTCTGGCAAAATTTTTGGTAAAGCGCTTAGTAACGGGCGCGTAATCTCTCGATCGTAATGGCATACAATCGCGACCATTTCAGTTGTTTGCGCTGGCTCATCACCTTTGCTATGAATGGCGGGTTTGCCTAAGTTGATAGTTTCAACAGTCTGGCTAGTTAATAACGGGGCAATGTCAATTGATGGGATATCAGATTGCCCCACACCACAAATAAGGTGTTTTTTGCCGCCTGGCACCATGACCACATCGCGCGCGCGTGCGTTGCGATATACGTCATCGACCTTAATACTAATCCCACCTGTGGTAATCAAATAAAACACGATACAATCTTTTTTATCTAACTCAAATGACCACTCCCCAGTGGCGTGTATATAGTGATACTGAGTTTGATACAAATGTATATCTTCAAGCAACATACTGAGTGCATCCATGAATTTTTCCTAAGTTATTAGCACAGCAATTTAAAAAAATGCAACATAAACTACAAACGAGCTAACTTACAAGTCAAACTTTGGTAATTGGACTTGAGATAAAAATTTAAAGACGTATACATAAACCGTCATTCTCATTGTCAGCAATCATATCATCTTTTACAGGCGCTGCTAGTTAAGTTTGAGTCTATAGGGCTACTAAAATCCAGTATTGCCAGTCACAAAAACGCTTTATTTTTCAACGATTTCAAAGATGGTGGGTCACAGATAGTATGCACTTGTTATCGGTTATACACTAGCGGTAGGATGTTTGGGGGTCTAAACAAATAAATAAGCGAATAAATAGCTAAGCAACTAAGCCAAATCAGCCAAATCAGCCATTTGGCTTTTTTTTGATTTTGATTTATTATCAATGGCTTAACTAAAGGCTTAAATATAGTCCATAACCAATCCATCATCACTATGAATCTATGAATACTCATCACTTGCGTAAACAGTTACGTCAACAACGTCTACGCTTATCTAAGCGCCACCGTAATCATGCCGCTTATCAAGCGCGACGAGGTTTAAACCGGCTACAGCATCCTGCTTTAACTGGCAAAAATGTCAAAATCGGGATTTTTGCAGATGCCTTTGGGGAGATGCCTACCCAGCCGCTGATGGATTGGGCGAGACAGCGCGGCTATGGTATTTATTTACCTGTCGTCACTGGCAAACATCAGCCGCTTGTATTTATCGAGTTTAGCCAAAAAACGTGGCGACAATCTCGCCTGCCTCGTCACCCACTGGGTATGCGCCAACCTGAGCAAGGAAAAATGGTTAAAGTGGCGGCGCTTGATGTATTGTTTATGCCGCTAGTGGCAGCCGATAGATTGGGCAATCGTATGGGTATGGGTGGCGGTTACTATGATCGCACCTTAGCCAAGGCTAAAAACAAACCGCTTAAAATTGGCTGGGCTTATGATTTTCAATTGGTTGACAAACTTGACAGCAATCCTTGGGACATCAAGCTTGATGCCCTTATCACGCCGAGTAAACTATGGATATTTAGACGCTATTTGGTGTCTAAAGAATGAATGGATAATAATTAGATGAACGATAAAAAAAACAATGACAACATTCCAACTACCGCTTCAGATTCACCCACTAATAATGCCAAATTAACTGAAAATCTTAATGAATTAAGCGATGCAGAAATTGCCAGTATCATGAATCCCGCTAGATTAACGCAACTTTTAACCCAAGCTGATGCCTTTACCCGAGTGAATTCTGAAGACTTAGACGATTTTTAGACAAGCCTAAACTAGACACGCATAAATTAGAGACGTATAAACTAGCCTAAAAAAATTAGACAGGGAAACATCAATATCACAGTGACATTAGGCTCAGTGCACGATTGCGGTGGTTATTTTTAGCGCTTTGTTACCATTTTATCGCCGTTGGCTGGTCGTTTTTTTCCCCTTTGTGTGACCAGCCTTGCAATTTTTTGCATTGACGCCATTTATATTTTTAAGTCTATCAGCAAGCCATCATTTGCTCACAAATGGTCAGTTGCTTGTTGTGTTATTTAAGGGGACATAGTATATGCAAGATGATGTTTTAATGACAAATCCAGAATCATCTGAGTCGCAAGAATTCACTACGCTACCATTGTTAGCTTTACGTGATGTTGTGGTATATCCACAAATGCAAATTGCTTTATTTGTGGGTCGTACGCCTTCAGTCAAAGCAGTTGAGCTTGCGCAAAACGAATTTGACAATAAAGTATTGGTGGTGGCACAAAAAGACTCACTATCTGAAGACATTGATGCCAGCAATCTATTTGAATATGGTACGGTGTGCCGTGTCGTCAATACCATGCCACATGAAAATGACGAAAATTGCATCAAAGTGCTGATTGAAGGTCTGTACCGTGCCAAATTGGTCGACATTCAAGACACGGATGAAGAAGAAGCAGTATTACTTGCCGATTTTGAAAAAGCGCCTATCACCGTGAATATGACGGCTAAAACGCAAAAATCGCACAAAGAAGCGTTAGTTGCTTTGTTTAGCAAATATGCGGAAAATCGCCTACGTAACTCACGCGAGTTGATTCGTGTGGCAGAGCGCATCACGCAACTTGAAGAGCTAGTCTATTTCATTGCGACGCGTGTCTCACTCAATTTATCGATTAAACAAAACTTTTTGGAAGTCGATGATTTGACTGCGCATATCAAAGCGTTGTCAGACTATTTGATTCAGCAAAGTGCTGAGCACAATATCGAGCAAGAATTACAAGAAGCGGTACGTCGCCAGATGGAAAACAACCAGCGCGAGTATTTCTTAAATGAAAAAATGAAAGCGATAAAATCTGAGCTTTCTGACCTTCATGAAGAACGCGGTGAAAATTATGAAGATGACGACATTGCTGAATTAGAAAAACGTTTAGCGGAAGCCGATTTACCAGAAGCGGTACGTAAAAAAGCAGAAAATGAGTTTCGTAAACTCAAAACCATGCCTGCTGCCTCTTCTGAATCATCAGTCGTGCGCAACTATGTCGAGTGGATTTTAGATACACCTTGGAACAAAACCAGTGATGTCTCAATCGACCTTAATAAAGCCCATGACGTGCTTGATACTGACCATTATGGTTTACAAGATGTGAAAGACCGCATCTTGGAGTTCTTGGCAGTGCAATCTCGTGTGGATACCTTAAAAGGTCCGATTCTTTGCTTAGTAGGTCCGCCTGGCGTGGGTAAAACATCCTTAGGTGAATCTATTGCCCGTGCGACAGGTCGTGAGTTTATCCGTATGGCATTGGGCGGTGTGCGAGATGAAGCCGAGATTCGTGGGCACCGACGTACCTATATCGGCGCTATGCCAGGTAAAATCGTACAATCACTTTCAAAAGTGGGCGTGAAAAATCCGCTATTCTTACTCGATGAAATCGATAAAATGGCGCAAGATTTTCGGGGTGACCCTGCTTCGGCACTGCTTGAAGTGTTAGACCCATCGCAAAATCATAGCTTTAACGATCACTACTTGGATATGGATTTAGACTTATCACAAGTGATGTTTATCTGTACCGCCAATAGCATGGATATCCCGCCTGCCCTACTTGACCGTATGGAAGTGATTCGTCTGCCAGGTTATACCGAAGATGAAAAAATCAGCATCGCGGATAAATACTTAGTACCAAAAGCCATCAAGCAAAATGGCTTAAGTGATACTGAAATTGATATCACCGATGAGGCACTCAAAGCGATTGTACAGCGTTATACCCGTGAAGCAGGTGTGCGTAACCTTGAACGTGAAATCAACAAAATCGCCCGCAAAGTGGTGAAACAAAACGTTGAATCATCGGGCAAAGACAAAGCGGAAGATAAAACCGCGGCACACAAATTAACGGTCGATAGTTCAAATGTCGCTGATTTCTTGGGTGTGTACCAATTCGATTATGGCTTGGCGGAGCAAGAACCTGAAGTCGGTCGGGTCACAGGTTTGGCTTGGACACAAGTCGGTGGTGAGCTATTGACCATTGAAGCGGTTGCGGTGCAAGGTAAAGGTGAACTAAGTTTTACGGGCTCTCTAGGCGATGTGATGAAAGAGTCGATTCGTGCGGCGATGACGGTGGTCCGCGCCCGTGCTGATAGCTTAGGCGTCAGCTATGATAAGCTCAAAGGCACAGATATCCACGTGCATATGCCAGAAGGTGCGACCCCCAAAGACGGTCCATCCGCCGGTATTGCATTAACACTTGCGTTAGCCTCTGCGATGACAGGTATTGCCATCCGCCCCGATATTGCGATGACAGGCGAAGTTACTTTGCGTGGCAAAGTGCTGCGTATCGGTGGCTTGAAAGAAAAACTGCTTGCAGCGCATCGTGGCGGTATCAAACACGTGTTGATTCCAAAATCCAATGAGCGTGACTTGGTTGATATTCCTGACAATGTCAAACAGGGCTTAAGCATCCAGCCAGTAGAAACGATTGATGAAGTGTTTAAAGTCGCGTTGGTATCACAGCCAGTGGCGTTAAAACCCAATCAATTGCCCGTCGATGCCAGTGACATTAGTTTAAAAAGCTAATTTAAAAAGCTAAGCTGCCACTGAAGTAAAAACTAAAATTAAATAATAATGAAGTAAAAAAAAGCTGAGATTGATTCTCAGCTTTTTTTATGCCGGCAAAATTATTCCACCGATTTTTCACGCGGCAAATCACCTTCTTGCGAGGCTGATGCCATGTCTTTATCCAACTCATAGAAGTTTTGGTTATCCGCCTTATCTTTTGATGCCAAGGCAAATTTATCACGTAGGTTATTGATTAATGCTTCTTCTTCGATTTGTTCTTTGACAAACCATTGTAAGAAATTAAAGGTTGCCCAATCGCGCTCTGCCATGGCTTGGTCCACAAGTGCATAGATTTTTTTTGAATTTTCTAACTCATGTTGCCAAACGTCTTCAATACAGGTTTCAAGACTGACAGGGTTGTCACGCGGTGCGGGAATCGCTTCAATTTTAGCTTCGCCACCACGCTCATTGATATAGGCCAAAAATTTGAACATATGGTTACGTTCTTCAGCGGAATGCTTGTAGAAAAAATCTGCAATGCCTGGGTAATTGTTCACTTCCGCCCAGCTGCCTAGCGCAATATACGCCTGCGCTTGTGTGGCTTCTTCCATCATTTGTTTGTTTAACGCTTGTTCCATTGCATCTGAAATACGTTTATCGTTTGACATGTTATTTTCCTCTGATGATTTTTTTGTGGCTAATTTTATAAGATGGCTAATCTTGACTAGACAACGTTATCTCATGATTGGTTATCAAGGTTGGCTACCAAGATTGGCTATAGGGTTGTTAAGAATAAAACAGAGCATTACCAACACTATTGCCGTTAATTGCCGTTAATTGCATTGGTAATGACGCTCACAGTATAGATAAAAAGCGGGCAATAAACAGGATTTTTTACTCAATTTAGCTGAAAGATACACAAGCCTTTAACATAAAAATACCGGGTAAAACGCGCAAGGTTACCCCAAATTTTTACTTGCTATTCAATCGCTTTGTTTTGCGTTGCCAACCAACTAAACATACAATTAAGCGCCATTAAAATCGTTAAAAATCCCATCGATAGTGTCCAAGTATGACTCAAGTCTTTAAGCCACCCTGTCACAATCGGACCGGTTATCGCGATACTATAACCCACGGTTTGTGCCATCCCTGACAGTTCAGCGGCTTGTTGGCTATCTTTTGATTTTAAGGTAAAAATCATCATACATAAGGTAAAAATCACCCCACATCCAAAGCCTGATGCGATACTCCAAACCCATACCCAGCCTTGCAGGGGCAAAAACCCAAAGCCAAATACGCCCACTAAGTTTCCTACTGCGGCAAGCAACGCTAACGTGCGTAAATTCCACTGGCTAGAAACCCACTTGGTCAACAGTAAAATCGAAGGAAAAGCGACCAATTGAAACACCATGCCCACACTGCCTGCTTGCGCTTTGCTCAGCCCTTTATCAATGAGTAACGACGGTAAAAAACTTGCGAGCGTATAATAAAGTAGTGATTGCAAACCCATAAACGCACTAATCCACCACGCCATCGGGATTTTCCAGACTGATTTTCGGCTGGGTTGTGCTGCTTGGGCAACCGCTTGATTAATGATGTTAGCATCATGGGTGCTAATTTTTTGCCGAAGCCGCAAATGAGCGACTATTAGCCAAGCTGCTACCGCTGCCACGGATACCCAGCCCCATACCCCCAGTGCAAATTGCCAATTGGACAAGCTGACAAGCCACATCGCAATGCCTGACGCAAAGCCAGCAAACACCGACAAAAACATCGAATAGCTTCCCATCACAAGCCCAATGTGATTGGGGGTGTATTTTTTGATGACGGCAGGGATTAACACATTGCCGAGTGAAATCGCCAACGATAGCAGCACCGTGCCAGCTAGCAAAAACCCTAATTGCGGATGCACCACTCGCACAAAGATACCGATAGCAAGCAAACTGGTTGCCAAAACCATGGTGTTTTCCAAGCCAATACGCCGTGACAGCATAGGCGCAACAAACGAACTCGATGCAAATGCCATGACAGGAATCGTACCAATCAAACCAATGGTTTTGGTCGTTAACCCCAAATCCTGCTGAACCAGCTTTGCCACCGCGCCAAACCCAATAATCGGCGCGCGCATATTGATAGCGAGGAGTAAAATGGCAATGACTACCGTGACAATTAATGCCTTGCTCGGGGCAGTCGCTACCGGCATCTGAGACGCATTAGCAGCAGGGTGAATATTTGACTCGCTCGATTGCGACGCTGAGAATTTCATACATCTTCCAAAGTTTTAACTAGGTAATCTATTAGCACGGGTGATTTAATAAGCTTATTTTCATGGGCTTGAGTTAATAGGCTTGGTTTAACGGGCTTGATTTAAAAGGTTATCTTTTAACATATTCATCAAGCCAGCGCACGGTTTATTCACATAACGGCTAAAAATTCACTGCCTATCCATCTTGCTCAACCGTTGAGCCCAAATTTTATGATATCAGTGGACTACGATGGATAAATTTTCAACCAATTTATGCTACTATGTATTGTTTGTGCCAGCCTTTGGCGCATTGGTTTGGTAACTTAATTTGGTAAATTGACTTGCCACATTGATTTAACACATTGATTATCTTGTAAGGATTTGTCATGGTGGATACGCTTACTTCAAACGCAGATGCAACGCCCGAAATTAACACTCGACTGTGGAGCACCTTGATTCGCAACCTAACGCCCTACACACCGGGTGAACAGCCCAAGCATGACAATCTGTGTAAACTAAATACCAATGAAAACCCTTTTCCACCCTCCCCCAAAGTCGCTGAAGCCATCGCACAAGTTTTGCTCAATCAAGCCGATCATTTAAAGCGCTACCCTGCCCCAGAATCAGATGAACTACGTGCGGTGATGGCACAAGTTTATCAGGTAGCCCCCAATCAAATTTTTGTCGGTAATGGCTCTGATGAAGTGTTGGCGCATATTTTTGCTTGTTTTTTTGTCAAAGACCGTTCGGTATTAACCCCTGATATTGGTTACAGTTTTTATCCTGTATATGCCGATACTTTCCACGTGAATTTGGTGACCATTGCGCTCAAAGCCGATTTTAGCATTGATGTCGATGACTATCGTCGTCCTTGTAGTGGCATTATTATTGCCAATCCCAATGCGCCAACTGGGGTACTTTTGCCGCTGGCGGATATCGAAAAAATGCTACAAGAACATCGCAATGCGGTCATTGTGATTGATGAAGCGTATATTGATTTTGCAGACACACCCCATGCCTCGGCGGTCAGTTTGATTGATAAATATGATAATTTAGTGGTAACCCAAACCTTTTCAAAGTCTCGCTCATTAGCAGGGCTGCGTGTCGGCATGGCGTTTGCCAATCACTCACTCATTGAAGCATTAAATCGCTATAAAAATAGTTTTAACAGCTATCCCCTAGATCGCCTTGCCCAAGCAGGCGCAGTTGCCAGCTTACAAGATAACGATTATTTTGTTGCCTGCAACCAAAAAGTCATTGAACTACGCCATGATGTTACGCAAGCTTTGACCCAATTAGGCTTTACTGTCTTGCCTTCACAAGCCAACTTTGTGTTTGCCAAACCACCTGCGTCAATGGGGGAAACCATACAGGTATTTGAAAAACTGCGGGCGCAAGGGGTGATTGTTCGTCATTTTAACAAGCCAAAAATTAGCAGTTATTTGCGTATTACCATTGGTACGGCAGAACAAAATCAGCGTTTAATTGACTCATTAATATCATTGGTTGAATAATTAATTATGAATGTACAAGATTTTGAAACGTGTTTGAATCAACTTAATGCTGTGCGTAATGACATGACGTTATTAGATAATTATCGTTTTCAGCAAGAGTCAAATGAAAGTAAGCAGGCAGAACGTTTAGCTTTAAATATTGCCTTGTATAACGACTTTAAATTATCAGATTACTCAATAGCTAAGTTTTTATTTGACCAAGAACTGATGTGGCGAAAAGATAAAAATTATTATAATAATGCTCAAGATGATGTTGATAATTTGTACTTTTCTGCTTGGTTATTAACGCATTATCAAAATATTGAAAATATCTTTGATTTTTATGAATTAAAATTTATTGATTTTGATAGCCAATGCGGTGTGGATAGTGAATTTATTTATTGCTATGGCATTAAAGCAATCAAAGATTATTTAAAAAAAACGCATCATTCAAAATCTCATGCTTTAACAGAGTTTCTTAATGAAGATATAGAGTCCTATTCAGACGAAGAAATTAACGCGTGGCGAGCTTGGAAAAAAGATTATTTTCATGGTTATGAGTACCAGTAATGACTGCTGATCAACTCATACAGTTTTATTTAAAATGCCAAAATATCGAAACAGGCGAGGTGGTGACTCATCGCTTTGCTCATCAAGCGGATTTATTGGCATTTAGCCAGCAACTGGGTCGCAAAAAATTGGCGATTGTGGACACCCATATCGCCTTTTATGATATTGACCTAGTGTTTAATCCATTTGCTAGCGACAGCGTGCCCATCAGTGCAGCTGAACTCAATACCGCACTTGATGGCAGGTTGTTGTAACTTTACTGGTGCAATATTTTTAGTAAATTCCCTACTTTATCAAAACATTCTTGGTATTCTGCATCACAGTTTGACGCAATCGTGATGCCGCCGCCTGCCCACAGACTGACATTATTATCTAAAGCTTGTAGCGTACGAATCAGCACATTCCATTGCCCTGTGCCATCAAAATTGAGATACCCCATCGTGCCACAATACGCCCCGCGCGGTTTGGCTTCCAACTCATTGATGATTTCTACCGCGCGCTTTTTGGGTGTACCGGTAATTGAGCCAGCCGGCAGACTTTCAAACAATACCGTCCAAGGGCTGATGTTGTCTTTGAGGGTGGCGGTGATGGTACTCACCATATGGTGCACATTGCTAAAACTTTCGATATCAAACAGTTTTGGGACTTTTACCGTCCCAGTCTTGGCATATTTGCCCAAATCATTGCGCAGCAAATCGACAATCATGACATTTTCAGCGATGTCTTTTTCGCTACTGGCAAGTTCATTTTTATTGGCTTGGTCAGCAGCTACGTTTTGTCCGCGTGGGCGCGTGCCTTTAATGGGTTTGGTGATAATGGTGTGTTCGCCTTGCGCGTTTTTTGCGAAGGTAAAAAATAGCTCAGGCGAGCAGCTTAGTAGTTCAAAATTGTTTAACCCAAGATAGCCTGCAAACGGGGCGTTAGTCGATTGATGCAAGCTTGGCAGATAATCCACCAACTGCTGATTGGACAACTCACCTTGCCAGCATTGGGTTAAATTAATCTGGTAGCAGTCGCCTGCTGTTAGGTAGTCTTGGACTTTGTAAAAGGCGTGTTCATAATCGCTGGTTTGCCAAATTGGCTGCAGCATTATAGGGTTAACAACAGGCTTATTTTCAACGGTTAACTTTTGCGTCAGCCAATGTTGAATCACATCCATTTGCTCAATGGCTTCTTGTGTGGTTGCATGTAGTTGCCAATGATTATTTTCAAAGGTCAAATAAATATCATAATGTCCCAAAAATAGCTGCGGCTGATGGGGCGTTAAGTAACTGGCTTCCCCGTGAGTTGCACTTGCTTGCACGTGGTTTGCATTTGCTAAATGATGCGCTGATAAATCGTAGCTAATAAATCCCATTAAGCCATCTTGATAGCCCACATTAGCCGTATGTTGGCTAGCAGACTGCCTAGATGATAGCTGCTGGTATTGGTAAGCCTCAAGCACAGCAGTTAATTCGCCAATATCAACACCCTTAGCTCCCCTATTAGTGGCAGTATTAGCCACCGTATTAGTCGCAGTATCAGACCCAGTATTAATCACAGTATCACAGTATCCAAAATCATCGAATGAGCAATTTTGCCGTTGCTTTTGGGTAAGCTGATTTTGAGAATGTATTTCAAAAATTGTTTTTGGCAATAAACCGATAACATTTTGACCCTCGTTATTGAGCCAAATCGGATAGATTGCATGATTATTGGTCGTATTAAACTGTTGTAACAGGGTGATGAGTTGAGAGGGCGCAAGATGTTGTAAACTTGGCATTGGGTACATGCTTTACCTTTATGATCATATTTAACGTCAAAAAAGCGATGACAATCGGGTAACTGTCATCGCCTATTTTTATCAATTATGACGGTCCATCAGTATTTATTCAACAAACTTTTTGATAATCAAACTGGCATTGGTACCACCAAAGCCAAAGCTATTCGTCATAATGGTGTTTAAATTGACTTGACGCGTTTCAAGGACGATATCAAAGTCTGTGGCTTTTTCATCCAAGTTTTCGATATTGATATTGGGCGCAATAAAGCCTTGATTGAGCATCAACAAACAATAAATCAATTCTTGCACCCCTACCGCACCCAAGCTATGACCTGTCATTGATTTGGTCGAGCTAATGGATGGCAAATCACCACCAAACACTTGGCGAATCGCTTCAAGCTCGGTGATATCCCCTATCGGTGTGCTAGTACCATGAGTGTTAATATAGTCAACGGAATTTAAGCCTGCTTGTTTAAGCGCTTGTTTCATACAGTTGACCGCACCTACCCCACTGGGTGCTACCATATCCGCCCCATCAGAGCTTGCGCCATAGCCAACAATCTCTGCCAAAATAGTCGCGCCGCGTCGTTTAGCAGAGTCTAGGCTCTCAACCACCACCATACCACCACCGCCTGCAATCACGAAGCCGTCTCGATCTGCATCGTAAGGACGACTGGCGAGTTGCGGCTTGTCATTATATTGTGTGCTCATCGCACCCATGCCATCAAACATACAAGATTGTGTCCAGTCTTCTTGCTCGCCGCCCCCTGCAATCACGATGTCTTGCTTACCCAATTGAATCAGCTCCATGGCATGACCCACACAATGCGTTGAAGTCGCACAAGCTGAGGCAATAGAGTAGCTAACCCCGCCAATCTTTAGCCCCGTTGCAACACTGGCTGATACCGTACTTGCCATGGTTTTTGGCACTGCCATGGCGCCGACACCGCGCAAGCCTTTTTCGCGCATTGCATCGACCGCTGCCGCCACATCGGCACTCGATGCCCCACCCGAACCTGCTACCACGCCGATATTGGTGTTGTGAGCAATATCTGCTAATGACAATCCTGCTTGCTCGATTGCTTGTAGCGCACTTAGATAGGCGTATAAACTGGCTTTTGACAAGAACCGTTTAAGTTTGCGATCGATATGCGAGGTATCTAGGTTATCGTCATCAATACTACCTGAGACACAGGCTTTAAAGCCTTTTTCTTGGTAAATTGGATTAAATACCAAGCCCGATTTGCCTTGCTGTAGCGACTCGCTGACTGTGGCTAAGTCATTACCGATACACGAGATAAGTCCTGCCCCTGTGATTACAACGCGCTGCATATACCATTCCTTTTGGTTTAATCGATTGATGATAAATATCACGTTATTGTACCCCGCTGGATTTCACCTGCCTAGTTTTCCCCCAAAAATGTTACAAAATATTTCTTACGCCATAGCTATTGACCACGGCTACTTTTAATTTTCTTGTGTTAACCCAAAGTCGATATATGCGAAACACTCAAACAAATTGGCAAAAGATATCATTGTGTAACGTCTCTTTACGCATTAAAGTTGAAAAGTGCGGCCACTTTCTTTACGCTGTTTTACTACAACAGTATTTTCCAATAAAAAAGCATAATATTAAGGATAACTCTCATGTCAGCCTCTACTTCTATTAGCCGCCGTGTCTTTGAAGCGTTGGGTCACAAATTAGCACAACTGAGCGCAAAAGATACGATACAAACCAAACCCCTAGCAGATATTGATTTTGATAGCCTTCAACAAGCATTATCAAATGATAAAAACGCGTTTCATGAGCATATTCCCAAACTATCAAAAAAACTACTTGGTAAAACCCCATTTGGCAGTTATACCAAAATGGCGACCTCAATAATCCCTAAGACAAGTTTTGATAAAGCAACGGATGCGGTTTTTTCCCAAGTCGGTAAACTGTCGCAAAATTGGGCGAATTTTGATTTGGCGCGTGATGCGCGTTTTAAAGACAGTTTGGCTGCTAGTGAACGACAAGCCCTAGCCCGTAGTATTGGCGATCAAAATCGCGCTTTAGCTACCCTGGGTGGACTTAGTAACTTGGCAGGTTTACCCGGTATTTTGGTAGATACAATGTGGTTATTGGCGGTGTGTCTACGGACGATTTTCCAAATCAGTGCAATTTATGACCGTCCGTTGACGGGACAACAAGGTATCGCCATTGCTTATGAAATTTTAGGTAAAGTGGATCTCAATAAATTGCAAGAAAAGCAAACTTTGCTCGCAGGCTTGGGTATATTTGAAGCGATGACCGACCAGTCGATTGAAGAATATAGAGCGGCAGTACTTGCCGAAGAAGACAGCCAATCAGCGATGGGGATATTAACCAAACTTGAAGAACTATCGACGCAGTTTAATATCAACATTGAGCAGTTTAATTTCGGTTTTTTACATAAAGTCATTCCACTCACTGCGGTTGGTTTGGGTACGGCTTACAACAATATTATTATCAATGAAGTGATTGAAATTGCGATGTCGGTATTTGCCCCCGCGCCAAAGTTGACGCATATGACTGAAGAATAACCATAAATAACAACTGCGCTAGAACCAATGCGTTGATTTTTAACCGATAAGTTTCTTAAGGTTTTTAAAGTTAACGCATTGGTTCTTTTAGTTTTGGTCTTTTTTATTTTAGTCTGTGGTGATGTATTACAGTGTGTTTGATACCTGTGTGCTTGATAAGCACGGCTTTTGATAATTTGCCTTCCCCTAGTTTTCTCAAATTTTCTAACAATCATCACCTGCATTATCCATCTGCATCATTTAGGTGATTTTTTAGTTGATAAAACCAACAAAAATCTCTATAATACGCTGTCCTAAAAATAGCTTATTAGCGGTTTTTAGAGATTTTTTGACAACAAACGGGAGAGAGTGCCTTATGGCAACTACAAATCAATTAATTCGTAAAGGTCGCAATACCATTACTGAAAAATCAAAAGTGCCAGCATTAAAAGCTTGCCCACAACGCCGTGGCGTGTGTACCCGTGTATACACTACCACACCAAAAAAACCAAACTCAGCGATGCGTAAAGTATGCCGTGTGCGTTTGACGTCAGGTTTTGAAGTGTCAAGCTACATCGGTGGTGAAGGTCACAATCTACAAGAGCACAGTGTTGTACTTATCCGTGGTGGTCGTGTAAAAGACTTACCGGGTGTTCGTTACCATACAGTTCGTGGCGCACTTGACTGTGCAGGCGTAAAAGATCGTAAACAAGGCCGCTCAAAATACGGCGCAAAACGTCCTAAAGCATAATTTTAGCCGTTTTTACCCCATTTTTTAACATTGTTTGCATAGTTGATTATAGTTTTACAATACTATGCAGTAAGGCTGGTGAAAAGCAACTGCTTAGCTACCAGACTACCCTGAATACACAAGGAAATTATCATGCCTAGACGTCGTGTCATCGCTGCCCGTGAAATCCTACCAGATCCTAAATTTGGTAGCAAAACACTTGCCAAATTCATCAACCATGTAATGGTTGACGGTAAAAAATCAGTTGCAGAATCAATCGTATACGGTGCATTAGACCGTGTTGTAGAAAAAAACTCGGGCGTTGATCCTGTGCAGTTTTTTGAAGATACGTTAGAAAGAGTTCGCCCAATGGTGGAAGTAAAAGCTCGCCGTGTGGGTGGTGCTACCTACCAAGTTCCTATGGAAGTACGTCCCTCCCGTCGTACTGCATTAGCAATGCGTTGGTTAGTTGATGCGGCTGCAAAACGTTCTGAAAAATCTATGGCTTTACGTTTAGCAGGTGAATTGCTAGACGCAGCTGATGGCAAAGGTAATGCACTGAAAAAACGTGACGAAGTTCACCGTATGGCTGACGCAAACAAAGCGTTCTCACACTATCGTTTCTAATTGATACTGATTGCTATCACCTAGGTAGCAATTAGCTTATAATAGATAGATGATATTGGGTGACTTGAAGTTTGCAAATTTAGCCCAATATTGCATATTGAAAAAGAAGCTTGTCATGCATTTGTCATGGCAAGCTCTTATCATACAGCACTTATGTCAAGAGTAAGGCTTTCTTTTATCTAGTTGGTTGTCGATCTTTCAATCAAACGTTAAAACTAATTATTATTCATTTTAAGACATAACTGTTTATTGATAATGGAATAATTTTAATCTTTAGTCCTTAGGAATTAACTATGGCACGTACAACACCCTTAAATCGCTACCGTAATATCGGTATCTCTGCACATATTGATGCGGGTAAAACGACAACAACTGAACGTATTTTGTTTTATACAGGTAAAAACCATAAGCTAGGTGAAGTGCATGAAGGTGCTGCAACCATGGACTGGATGGAACAAGAGCAAGAGCGTGGTATTACTATTACCTCAGCGGCAACGACTTGTTTTTGGTCTGGTATGGGTCATCAATTCCCAGAGCATCGCATTAACATCATTGACACCCCCGGTCACGTTGACTTCACCATTGAAGTAGAACGTTCAATGCGTGTACTTGACGGTGCATGTATGGTTTACTGTGCGGTTGGTGGTGTGCAGCCTCAGTCAGAAACAGTATGGCGTCAAGCAAACAAATATAAAGTACCGCGTCTTGCGTTCGTAAACAAAATGGACCGTACAGGGGCAAACTTCTTCCGCGTTGTTGACCAAGTAAAACAACGTCTTGGTGGTAACCCTGTACCTGTGGTTGTGCCAATCGGTGCAGAAGATACCTTTGAAGGGGTTGTTGACCTTCTAGAGATGAAAGCCATCATTTGGGATGTCGCTTCTCAAGGTATGAAATTTGAATATGCCGAAATTCCTGCTGACTTAGTTGATACCGTCGATGAATGGCGCAGCAACATGGTTGAGGCAGCGGCTGAATCTTCAGAAGAGTTGATGGATAAATACCTAGAAGAAGGTGATTTATCACGTGAAGATATCGTAGCAGGTTTACGTGCGCGCACCCTTGCGGGCGAAATTCAACCAATGCTTTGCGGTACGGCGTTTAAAAACAAAGGCGTACAACGTATGCTTGACGCGGTTATCGAATTCTTACCAGCACCAAATGACGTTGATGCGATCAAAGGTGTGTTAGATGACAAAGCTGAAACTGAAGCGACTCGTGAATCATCGGATGATGCACCATTTGCGGGTCTTGCGTTCAAAATCATGAATGACAAATACGTGGGTAACTTAACCTTTGTCCGTGTTTATTCAGGTGTTGCTAAACAAGGTGACTCTGTTTATAACCCAGTGAAAATGAAACGTGAGCGTATTGGTCGTATCGTTGAGATGCACGCTAACTCACAAAAAGAAGTGGATGAAGTTCGCGCAGGTGACATCGTTGCATTTGTGGGTCTAAAAGATGTAACAACGGGTGATACCCTATGTGACGAAAACAATATTATTACCCTTGAGCGCATGGAATTTCCAGATCCTGTTATTTCATTGGCAGTGGAACCAAAAACCAAAGCTGACCAAGAAAAAATGTCAATCGCGCTTAACCGTTTGGCAAAAGAAGACCCTTCATTCCGTGTTCACACCGATGAAGAATCTGGTCAGACTATCATCAGCGGTATGGGTGAGCTGCACTTAGAAATTCTTGTTGACCGTATGAAACGTGAGTTTAGCGTTGAAGCCAACGTGGGTGCACCACAAGTCGCTTACCGTGAAACGATTCGTAACACCGTTGAGCAAGAAGGTAAATTCGTACGCCAAACTGGTGGTCGTGGTAAATTCGGTCATGTATGGTTACGTCTTGAGCCACTTGACACAGCTGATGGCAAAGAATATGAATTTGCTGAAGAAGTTGTTGGTGGTGTGGTACCAAAAGAGTACTTTGGTGCGGTAGACAAAGGTATTCAAGAACGTATGAAAAATGGTGTTCTTGCAGGTTACCCAGTCGTTGGTATTAAAGCGACACTGTATGACGGTTCATACCATGACGTTGACTCAGATGAGCTGTCGTTTAAAATGGCAGGTTCTATGGCATTCCGTAAAGGCTTTATGAATGCAAACCCTGTTCTACTTGAGCCAGTCATGAAAGTAGAAGTTGAAACACCTGAAGACTACATGGGTGATATCATGGGTGACTTAAACCGTCGCCGTGGTATGGTGCAAGGTATGGATGACATGTTTGGCGGCGTTAAACAAATCCGTGCTGAAGTACCACTAGCTGAGATGTTTGGTTATGCAACCCAATTACGTTCAATGTCTCAAGGTCGTGCAACCTACTCAATGGAGTTTGCAAAATACGCTGAGACACCACGTAACGTTGCTGATGAAATCATCAAAAAATTCACTCATAAAGATGATGACGAATAAGTTTAATGGGCAATTTGATGGTTAAACCCACTCAAATGCTTCTATCCTATTCGACACTGAAAAAAATTATAAGTTAGCTTATTTGACCTGTTAAATTTAATGGGTCAAATTTTCATGACCTATAAGCGTTGATAATAAAGTAAATGACCTAAGACATTGGGTTAATATTAACAAAAGAGGATTAAATTATGGCAAAGGCCAAGTTTGAACGTACTAAACCACACGTTAACGTAGGCACCATTGGACACGTTGACCATGGTAAAACAACCCTAACAGCTGCGATTGCAACTGTAGCAGCAAAACACAACGGTGGCGAAGCCAAAGACTACGCGTCAATTGACTCAGCCCCTGAAGAAAAAGCCCGTGGTATCACCATCAACACCTCACACATTGAATATGACACCCAAGCACGTCACTACGCACACGTAGACTGTCCTGGCCATGCTGACTATGTTAAAAACATGATCACCGGTGCAGCACAGATGGACGGCGCCATCCTAGTTGTATCAGCCACTGACGGCCCAATGCCACAAACCCGTGAACACATCCTACTATCACGCCAAGTAGGTGTACCATACATCATGGTATTCATGAACAAATGTGACATGGTTGATGACGAAGAACTACTAGAACTCGTCGAAATGGAAGTACGTGAACTACTATCAAGCTACGACTTCCCTGGCGATGACACCCCAATCATCAAAGGCTCTGCCCTAGAAGCCCTAAACGGCGGCGAAGGCAAATACGGTGAACCAGCCGTACTAGAACTACTTGACACCCTAGACAGCTACATCCCAGAACCAGAACGTGCGATTGACAAACCATTCTTGATGCCAATCGAAGACGTATTCTCAATCTCTGGTCGTGGTACAGTGGTAACCGGTCGTGTAGAATCAGGCGTCATCAAAGTTGGCGAAGAAATTGAAATCGTTGGTATCAAACCAACCGCAAAAACCACCTGTACTGGCGTTGAAATGTTCCGTAAACTGCTAGACGAAGGTCGTGCAGGCGAGAACTGTGGTGTACTACTACGTGGTACCAAACGTGAAGACGTACAACGTGGTCAAGTATTGGCTAAACCAGGTTCAATCAAACCACACACCAAATTTGACGCAGAAGTATACGTACTATCAAAAGAAGAAGGTGGTCGTCACACCCCATTCCTAAATGGTTACCGTCCACAATTCTACTTCCGTACCACCGATGTAACTGGCGCAATCCAATTACCAGAAGGTACAGAGATGGTAATGCCTGGCGATAACGTTGAAATGAACGTAGAGCTAATCCACCCAATCGCAATGGACCAAGGCTTACGCTTTGCAATCCGTGAAGGTGGCCGTACTGTAGGTGCGGGTGTTGTTGCTAAAGTTAACGACTAATCGTTAATAAGCATACAAAAGAGTCACTTCGGTGGCTCTTTTTTTACGCCTAAACTTTTGTTAACAGGTTAATTTGCCACCAAAATTTACTATTGGTTAATATTGGGTTAGGTAGTTTTAGGCAATAAAAAAGCCAAGCACTAGCTTGGCTAAATGACATATCGCTAAATACTAGTGTAGACCGCTGATATAGTCAGACAATACTTTGATATCGTTATCCGATAATTTTGAGGCTACGATTTGCATCATGCCTTTATCGCCTTTCTTAGCTGCATCATTCACACGCACTTGTGATGGGTCGGTCACCTCGTCTTCACGACCTGCCGCACGGAATAGTTTTAATTGGGTCGCGATATAGGCTGAATGCTGACCCCCAATACGTGGGAAAGCGGCTAAATCGTTACCATTGGCTTTACCACCATGACAGCCTGCACAAGGAATCACACCGCGCGTGCTATTACCACCATAATACAATTTTTGTGCCACGGGAGCGTAAGCAGGATTGGCATAACCTACCCCCCAACGTGGTTGGCTTGCATAATAACCTGCCACATTCGCCAGGTCTTGGTCATTTAATTTTGCCACTTGCGCTGACATAATAGGATTGACACGCGCGCCTGATTTGAATTCGGTTAGCTGTTTATAGAGATACTTAACGTTTTGTCCGCCAAGGTTAGGCTGTGCAGGAACAGTACTAACACCATTGACGCCATGACAAGCACCACAAACTGATTCAGCAATAACCTTACCTTTGGCAATGTCATATTTTGGTACGGTAACAGCTGCAGAACCGCTTACGCTGGCAATTAAAAGGCTTGCGGCAGTGAGTATTTTTTTCATCGGTAACAATTCCTACTAAAGCGTGTTGGTTATGACTCACAATGAGCTAGCGACAAAGGCATTACTTACAATATCAAAGCAACACCCAGTTATCATCATATATATTTATTGCTTTAACACTGGTGAATGTATCTACTAAGTTACAATATTATAGCAAGACAACCATGCGCTTGTCTGCAAAATTTGTAGGCTACCCTACTAATGAACGCTAATCATATAGCTAATACGACATTTAAGTTAGCTTAATGACTTTGAAACACCGAGGGTTTTGTCGATTATCGTGATGGTGATGATTAAAACCATAATCGAATAATTGATATGGCTGATTATTATGCCATAACTCGATAATCATGTAAAAGTCATTTGCAGGTTGGCAAGCGGGTTTCACTACAAAAAATATCTTATAAAACAGCGGTAGCAAGTGCTCAAAATTTTGGGTTATGGGTATTTGCTGATACAATAGCGCTTTAACATTAAGATTATGTGCTGATGATGGATTCTACTAACACCCTTGCGCCAACTGCGATTACTGACGATAGTGATGCGGCAAAACGCTGGTTGCATCAAACCCAATTTATGCTATCTGCGCCTACCTTTAAACTGTGTCCTGCCGATACGGGTCGCGAAGTTGCTTTTGCTGGCCGCTCAAATGCTGGTAAGTCCTCTTGCATTAATGCATTGACTCAGCAGCGCCAGTTAGCCCGTTCCTCCAAAACCCCAGGTCGCACCCAAATGATTAACTTTTTTAATATGGGCAATTTGGATCAGCGGTTGGTGGATTTGCCAGGCTATGGCTATGCCGCCGTGCCCGAGGCGATGAAAAAAGAATGGCAGTCAGAGCTTGAAAAATACCTAATTTCGCGTAAAAGTCTCGCCGGTTTAGTGCTGCTCACAGACATTCGCCATCCATTAAAATTCTTTGATGAGCAAATGCTACACTGGGCAAAAGACGGTGAGCTGGAGGTTCATGTGCTATTAACCAAAGCCGATAAGCTCAAATACGGCGCTGCCAAAAACACACTACAGCAAACCCGCAATCAGCTTAATAAATTAAAATTGCCGTTTAGTATTCAATTATTTTCTGCCCAAGATAGAATTGGGCTCGAAGAACTGTCATTGAAACTTGGCAATTGGTTGGCGCTGCCCGAGCAGGATGAGCCAACGGATAATGAACCTATCTTAGCCGTCTAGTGGTTAAGAGGGTTTAAACTGATTGGCGTCTTGTACTTGGTTGATTTGCTGGTTCAGCAGTGCCAGCAAAGATTGGTTACTAGGTAGCTGCTTTGCTAACGATTTGGCTTGGGTGAGTGATGTCACCGCGTCTTTTAGCTCATTGCGCCATAACTCGCCATACGCGCGATAGCGTAACGTATTGATGCGATGAATCAGTTGCTCATCACCGCTACGATGTTTTGCAAGTAGTTGACTGGCTTGTTGCAATCGATCCCACACCATGACATCACGGGGATTTTGCTTGGATAAGGGTTGAAGCAGCGCTAATACTTGTTGACCACTTTCTGCAGTAGGTCGATATTTTAAATAAATGTCACTTAGATAGCGTGGCACATCTGTGCGCTCAGGATACACAGAGGCGAGTTGCTGCAATTTAGCGATTGCCACATCGACATTGCCTTGCTGCGCCGCTAACTGGCTAAATGTCACGACTGCTAGGGGATTGGCGAGCGTATTGATGTCCTTGTCAAAATCCTGCATTAAGCTTTGTGCCGCTTTGGGTTGTCCGTTATCGAGATAATAATTAATCAGCGCAAGCTTGGCACCTTCACTGGTTTTTGCCCCTTGTTCCAAATCGGCTTTGTTGACTAGATAGCCATAGTAGCGAGCACGCCACTGGATTTGTTCAAACAGTTGCGCACGCTGCTGTTGAATAGGTTGATAACGGTTGGACGCCATATTGGCCTGACTATCACGCTTATAAGTGGCGACTCGCGCCCTTGCTTCACTGATTCTATCTGCGGTGAGCGGATGACTTAAAATAAAACTGGGAATCAAGGTGTTACTTTTGACAGGGTTTTGTTGGTCTAGGGTGGCAAAGAAACTGGGCATGGCATTGACATCATAACCTGCTTGGTTCATGATTTGCATGCCAATACGGTCGGCTTCTCGCTCTTGACCGCGGCTATAGGAAGCAGCAGCGTTGGCTGACATCGCCTGAGAGCCTAGCATGACAGCGGCAGCGGCATCACCATCCCCGACTTTAGATGCTGCGACGCCCGCCAAAAGACCGCCTGCCTGCATCAGTAGCTGTTTGGTCTTTTCATCATTGCGATGTTGATAATGACGCTGGCTGACATGAGCAATCTCATGCGCGATGACGCTCACTATTTCATCCAGACTTTTGGCTTTATCCAACAAACCGACATTGATACCGATAAGTCCAGAGGGTACTGCAAAGGCATTGATTTGCTTGTCATTGATAATCACCAGCCCCATAGGTGCGTTGAGACCTGCCACCGCATTAATTTGCCACACAATTTGTTCAAGCGATTGCTGCAACCAAGGGTCTTTTATCAGCGCTGCATTGCCGTTGATTTGTCGAAGCGCCCACTCACCGACTTGGCGATTTTGCTCGGTATCGATGAGCGCTTGCCCATTGTCCATAGAAGCTAATTGACCAATGACTTGGGTAGGCTCAGTACTTGCAATCATGACTGGATTAAAAGCGGGCACATTTTGATAGGAAAAGTTATCGACAGCAAGCACGCCCGTTGATAGGGTACTTAATATAGCAACTACGGGCGTTTTTCTAAATAAATAACTAGCAAGTGGATTGATGGGCATGCGCGACCTTTGACAGCGAATTAGCTTAGAATGATGTTTAAAAAATGATATTTAAAAAAGGCAAATGCTAAATAATACTGCTCAATATACAAATTTCAGCAGCTTTAAAAAGCCAAATTTTGTAATGATATCTTGCTACAATCTACCGACTACTAAGTGAAGGATAAAGGTTAAATTTTCAAAAATATAATGCTAACTTTGATTTATCTCAATCGTCTACACTTGTAATTTAGCCTATAATAACCATCTAACACACTTTGAATTTTCCAGTAGCGATTTTATTACCATGATTGACTCTTCTCAGATTACGCTAAATCCTGCCTTACTCTCAGATGACGCCTTTTGCCAAGATTGGGGGTTGTTTCGCTCAGGCGAACATAACAATCTTAACATCAATGCTCAAATTGAGCATTATGTGGATGGTAAAGGACTCGCCTGCCCGATGCCGCTGCTTAAACTTAAAATGGCACTAAAAAAGACTGCGTTGGGTCATGCGGTGTATGTGACTGCAACCGACCCCAATAGCAAGCGTGACATCGCAGCTTTTTGTCAACACGGCGGATATACACTGGCACAGCAGACATCAATCACACCGTCTGAAAATACAACAGACACAATCTTTCACTCGATCATAACCAAAAGTTGCTAAACGCCTCTTACAAAAAAGCTGGCTTTAAGGCATACTAAATAACAGAAATTAAAGGACAATTGACAGGCTATTTCATGGCTACAAAGACCAAAACAACGACAATAAAAAAGACTGCCAACGCGAAAAAATCGACCAAGCTTGATGCTAAGCTGGGTGACGACCCACACGCTGCATTTGATGACATCGACGATGACGAACGCGATGAATTTGATGAGCCAGACTTTGATAGCTTAGGTGGCGACGATATCGACCTTACACAGCTCCCTGATAGTTATGATGACTATGATGAATTAGTGGATGAGGCTGATGACGACTATGACGATGAGTTTGCTGAAAAACCACGAAAAACTGCATCGCGACCCCGTCAAAAGAAAGCCATGACCAATGCCCTTGTGCCTACCATGCCAACTGCGTTATCTGCCCCTGGGGTAAATTTAGGCGCGTATATCAACGCGGTTCATCAAATTCCTATTTTGACAGCAGAGCAAGAACAGGAGCTAGCGCATCGCTATACCGACGAAGGGGATGTAGAAGCAGCACGGCTGCTGGTTATGTCGCATCTGCGATTTGTGATTCACATTGCGCGCAGTTACTCTGGTTATGGCTTGCCACAAGGCGATTTGATTCAAGAAGGCAATGTCGGCTTGATGAAAGCGGTGAAACGTTTTGACCCAAACAAAGGCGTGCGTTTGGTGTCTTTTGCCGTGCACTGGATCAAAGCTGAAATCCATGAATTTGTGATTCGCAACTGGCGTATCGTCAAAGTTGCGACCACCAAAGCGCACCGCAAGCTGTTTTTTAACTTGCGCTCACTGAAAAAAACCAACAACCAGTTAACGCTTGAAGAAGCCGAAGCGATTGCCAAAGACTTAAATGTTACCGTCAAACAAGTGTTAGAGATGGAAAGCCGTCTGACTTCGTATGATGCATCGTTTGAAGCACAAAGTGATGATGAAGACGAAGGTCGCTATGCACCGCAGTATTTTTTAGAAGATGCGGCTGACCCAGCCGATATGGTAGAAGATGCTGATTGGGAAGAAAATAACAATTCAGCCTTGATGGAGGCGATGGAAGACTTAGACGATCGTTCGCGGGATATCGTACAGCAGCGCTGGCTCAATGAGCAAAAAGCGACCTTGCATGAGTTGGCGGCGGAGTACAATATATCAGCGGAACGGGTACGTCAAATTGAAAAAAATGCCATGGATAAAATCAAAGAAGCCATGCTAGCCAATACCCATTTGCAGTTGGATTAACTATCATGAACTGGATAAGTGTTGGCGCGATAAATATGGCAGTGGCGGTCACCTGTGGGGCGTTTGCCGCACATGGGCTTAAACCGCGTTTGTCAGCCGAGCAGATGGCTTGGTGGCAGACAGGTACGCAGTACTTTTTTTATCACGCGCTTGGGTTGTTGATTGTTGGTATGTTATTGCGTATAAACCTCACCTCCCCTACTATCGCGTGGGTGATGCAACTGGGTATTGTGCTTTTTACAGGTTCACTATATTTGATGGCTTTGGGTATGCCACGCTGGTTAGGCGCCATTACCCCGATTGGCGGCACGCTATTTATTATTGCATGGATTTGGCTTGCTATCAGTGTTGCTAAGCACACTTCATCAGTTTAACCATATTAACCATGACAGAAAGCGTAACAAAACAGGAAGCGAAATAATGCCACAAGTGACTCTAAATGGTGAAGTCAAACAAACGTTACATCAAAATCTCTTACAACTATTGAATGAAATGGGACAAACCCAAGGTCGTTTTGCTGTTGAAATCAACGGTGAATTGATTCCAAAGAGCCAATTGGCAAATGTCACCTTGCAAGATGGTATGAACATTGAAGTGGTGCAAGCGGTGGGTGGTGGTTAATCATATCCGCGTAAAAAAAGCGGGTAACTTACCCGCTTTTTTATGTTTGCGTTGGATTAATTTTTGGTCATGGCTAATAAACGATTGGCGGTTAGCCCATGTGAAAACACCGACATTGCAATCATTACCACACAAATCACCCAAATTTTTAGCGCTTCATCACTGGTAAATACGCCTTTATTCATCGCATACGCGATATAATACAATGTACCAATCCCGCGAATGCCCAGTCCTGCCGTTACCCAGCGTTCATTGCGACTCATTCCCAGTTTACCTAGACTAAAATAACCCACGATGGGACGTATCAAAAATATAAACGCCAAACATACCACATACACTTGCCAGCTAAGAGTAACATCACTCGCTAACGCTTGACCCACGAGCAGTCCCAAGAATACCATCACGAGCGACATCAGCAAACCTTCAATTTGTTCAGCAAAATCATGCAAGCCTTCATGATATTCATGTTCACATTCTGAACGCCGAAGGGTTAATGCGGCGACAAATACGGCAATAAAACCATAACCATGCACAAACTCTGTGATGCTATAAGCTAGTAACATCAAGGCTAATACCATATAACTTTGCTCGACTTTATCGGGATGTGTCTTGGTAAATAGCCAATTTGCCAAAAACTTACCGACACAGTAACCCGCCGCCACCCCTGCAATGATTCGCCATAACACGTCATAGCCCAACCAATGCAGCCAATCTTCTGCACCAAAACCCTGATTGAGAGACACTGCCGTAGCAATCGCTACGGCTAAATAAATGAATGGAAATGCCAGTCCATCATTGAGACCCGCCTCTGAGGTGAGGGTAAATCGGGTCACATCTTCCTGTCGTTTGGAGTTGGGTGGACCGACTTGGATGCTTGCTGCTAACACAGGGTCGGTTGGCGCTAGCACCGCACCGAGCAAAATAGCCGCCGCCATACTGAGGCCAAAAATATAATGCCCCATCAATGCCATCGCGGCGATACCCACTGGCATCACAATCACCAAAAGCCTTAAGGTCGGTTGCCAAGTTTTCCAATTGAGCGGACTATCGAGTTTGATACCACAACCGACCAACGAAATCAGCACCACCACTTCTGTAACTTTCTCGATAGGAACGCCATAATTAAGCGGATTAATTCTAGGCAGCCCCATAAAAAAATACCCTAGCAGTGCGCCAAAGGTAATTTGTATCATAGGCAGGGATATCGAAAGCTTGCGCGGTAGCATAGGAAAAAATGCCCCGATTAAAAACGCCAACCCTAAAAAAGTAAAATCAAATTATAGTTTTCAAGCATACCTGTGTACCAAGAGTAAGTTGCTAAAAGAGCCACGTTATTGCGTAAAAGGTTTATCCCCTATGAATCTATTATGCAAAAAGGTGGGCATGCTATCAACCATTGCTGTTTAGCAAAATACCAAGAGATTTGTTAACAGTTCGAGCGTTGAGTTAAATTTAAAAATTTAGTTATATTTGAAAATTTACTTATATTTAAAAGTTCAGCTAGAAAAGATTTTGACTGACTATCTAAGCCCAACATTGCTATCAAAACCGCACTTTACGCTGCGTAGAAGAACCGATGTTCATACCTTCTCGGTATTTGGTCACGGTACGACGGGCAATATCAATGCCTTTATCTTGCAGGTGCTTCATAATACTACTATCAGATAGCGGTTTTTTAGGGTCTTCTGCCTCAATCATTTGCTTGATCATCGCGCTGATAGCGGTTGAAGATACGCCTTCCCCCTCATCACTACTGACTTGACTTGAAAAGAAATATTTTAGGCTAAATAGCCCTTTGGGGGTAAGAATGGTTTTGCTAGTAGTGATACGAGAAACGGTTGACTCATGCAAGCCGACTTCATCTGCCACATCTTTAAGTACCATCGGCTGCATTGCCATGACGCCTTGCTCAAAAAAAGCCTGCTGACGCTTGACGATACAGGTTGCAACTTTTAGTAAATTTTGATTACGCTCTTCGATGCTACGAATAAACAGCCGCGCATCATACAGCTGCTCTTTTAGATAAATGCCTTGCTCGCTGTTGTCATTGCGATTGACAAGTTTGGCATACACTTGGTTAATACGCAGTTTTGGCAAGGTTTCTGGGTTTAGGCTGACTTCCCAATGCTGCCCTCGCTGCACCACAATGACATCAGGAATGTCGTAGCTTTCAATGCCTTTATCAAGCTGGCGCTGTGATTTTTCATAAGACAGTGCAGGATTGGGGTTTAATGTGCGCAATAAGGCAAGGGCAGGCTGAATCTCAGAGACGTCAAGATTGGATGATTTAAGCAGGGCATTGATGTTATTGTTGGCAAAAAATTCTGAATGCATCAAGATCTGTTTGGCTGCTTGCCAATAGGGGGTATCACTCGGCAATTTATTGAGCTGAATCAGCAAGCATTCTGCCAAATTTCTCGCACCAACGCCCAGTGGCTCGCAGTTTTGTATTTGCTTAACCACAAGCTCAATGTCTTCAAGCGCCAAGTCCACGTTTTCAATTTGATAAAATGACAACATGGTATCAAAACTTTGAAATAGCTCATCATTTGATAACGTGATAAAACCGCGCTCGTCCATGCTATCAATCAGATACTCCGCCATCAGCATATCGATGGTGGAGAGGCGTCTTAAATTCAGTTGCCAACGGACATAATCTTGAATGTTTCCTTGCGTAGCAAGCTTATAATCATCCTGACGGTCTTCGCTATCAATACCCGTGGTTGCCGAAGATTCATAGCTATAAATATCATCCCACTGCGCATCCACAGGCATATCGATTTGCTGGCTGGTAAGATGCTCGCTACTATCAATGCTGTCTAAGCCAAATTCCTCATCATAGCGATAATCGCTGTCTGCATAACTGTCCCTATGCTCGTCCCCATAACTGTCACTGTCCCCATAACTATCACTTGGGCTATGACTTGCATACTCATGGACTGCCGAGGGTTCACTGTATTGGGGATAATCTTGGCTAGCAGAAGCAGGATAAAAATCATCCGACGCTAGATAATCTTCCAACACCTCAGTTTCATGACGAGTATAATCATCCAAATCAACTTCAGACAACTCAACACCTTCTACTTGATAGTCATCATCGTCATAGTCATAGTCTTTATCCATGTCTTGTTCTGGATAGTTTTCGCCATCGGGTAGGTTATCGGGGTCTTCATAAGACGTCTCCCACTCTTCTTCACGCTCAAGCAGGGGGTTGCTATCGAGTTTAAGCTGCACTTCTTGTTCAAGTTCAAGACTCGATAATTGCAGCAAGCGAATTGCCTGCTGCATTTGTGGGGTGAGTGTCATCCCCGTCGTTAGCTTTGCCCCAATACCAATTTTCATAACGCGTTTTTTTAAGCCTTACTCTAATGAGGTTAGTTTAGATGGTGTGTCTATGGTGTGTTTATGCTCTGCTAGGTTGCTAGTTTAGTATTGTTTCAACAAGATATGCTAGTATTTTTTGACATTCAGCCGTATATTAATTATCTGCACTTAGCTTAACTGTGCTTAGCTTTACTTAGCTGCAGCACCCACAAATTTCCCTAAATTTTTTGCTTACGAAATCAAACCATGACAAAACTGACAAAATTTGCGATTATTGAACTCAATAGCCAGACCGACATCTTAGCAAATCTTCAATCTATTGAAGTAGGCATTAAAATTGCCAGTGAACGCGGCACCCGCATGGTGATATTGCCAGAAAACGCTTTTTGTTTTGGCAAACAGGTCTTTGCCAGTCAATATTTTGATGCCTTAAAAGATTGGTCGGCACAGGCTGCCCGCCACTACAGTGTGTATCTGCTGGCAGGTACCTTGCCCTGCCCGTATCGACCTGATGGTACGCCTGTGGCTGACGGCAAACTTCGGCAAAGCTCACTATTATTTGACCCGGCAGGCGACTGCTTAGCGCGCTATGATAAAATTCATTTGTTCAAAGCCACCGTCAATGATAGCACAGGCAACTATGATGAAGGTAGAACCTTCGAAGCCGGTAATGATCTGATTGTGACGGATACCGAGTTTGGCAAAGTCGGCATGATGGTATGTTTTGATATTCGTTTCCCCACCCTTGCCGTCAAACTACGCGAACTAGGTGCAGATATACTCACCGCGCCTTCGGCGTTTACCTACCAAACAGGGAAAGCACATTGGCATGCGCTACTCACCGCAAGGGCGCTCGATAGTCAGTGCATGGTCATTGGTGCAGGTCAGACGGGTGACCATGTGGTCAATCCCTCAGCGCCTGGCAACGTTCGCAGCACTTGGGGGCATAGTGAATTTATCCGCAGTGATGGTGAGCGCGTTTTGACACAAAAAATCAATGCAGCAACCGATTCAGCAACCCGAGATTTTGACATCACTAACGATTTAGCTCATTTACCTTTATCCGCCAAAGCAGCAAGCTGGCTGCCTAAGTCAGATAGTTACCAACAGCTTGACCAAACTGCGGTAAAAACAACCCTATTACAGCAAGCGCCGAGCGTGATTTTTGCCGACTTTGATGCGGATGCACAGCAAATAACTCGGCAGAATATTGCGTTGCTCGAATGTCAAAAATTGACTATCATAACAAATAATACCTAACGACCCGTAAGCGAAAAATGGATAATCCACTTTTTGAATATTTAAAAAATAGCCCAATTTTTAGCCGTCTTGATCCTTATATGTTTCAAGTGGTCGAAAACTCACTGCATTTTAAACAGTTGAGTCCGCAAGAAGTGTTATTTACTGAAGGCGAGCATGGCGATTTTATGGCGTTTTTGCTGATTGGTGAGTTATCAGTTATTAAATACAGCCCTTCAGGAGCAGAAATTAAAGTCGGTGAAATTCGGGCGGGCGAAAGTACGGGTGAAATGGCACTGTTAGATTTATTAACTCGCTCCGCTACCATTAAAGCCGCCAGCCTGTGTGCGCTTGTCACCTTGTCCCGCGCTGACTTTGAGCGACTTTTATCAGATTATCCTCGTATCGGTGTTGAGATGCTGCGTGGCTTAGCGATTATCTTGAGCCTTAATCTTCGCCGTACTTCTGAACATTTGACCCGTGCAGTTAATGCGTAAGATGGCTAGGGCTGATGTGGCTAGGCTTAAGTTTAATATTTTTTTCATGCCTAATATTACTGCTTAACTTGCCTATTATGGTTGTGAGCTATCGCCGTGAGCGGGGATGCGCTTTGTCATATACTTGCGATAAATGCCCAAAATCCAAATGGGTATAAATCTGTGTGGTACTAATATCACTGTGTCCTAGCAGTTCTTGAACGCCACGCAAATCACCACTATCACTTAAAATATGTGACGCAAAACAGTGCCTTAGCAAATGCGGGTATAAGTCTTGCGCGATGCCGGCTCGTTTGGCCTGTAGCTTAATACGCAGCTGCACGGTGCGCGTTGAGATACGCGTCCCATAACGCTCACTGACGAATACCGCAGGGTCTTGCTCTTCCACCCACAGCGAGCGATGCGGCAAATAGTTGATGAGTGCTTGCCAGGCTTTTTCGCCAATCGGTACGATGCGCGTTTTTCCGCCTTTACCCAGTACTCGTAACAGCCGCTGTGATTTGTCAATGTCAGACATATTAAGTCCCACGAGCTCGCCGACCCGCAAACCACTGCCATACAGTAACTCTAGCATGGCTTTATCGCGCATCCACAACCGCGCTTCATGGCTATCTTCTGGCGCAGCTTGGTCTAATAACTGGGATAATACATCGATATCAAGTAATGTGGGCAAGGGTCTCGGGGGGCGTTTGAGGCGTATGGTTGTGGTGGGATTTAGCGTCATCAGCTGCTGAGCAATCAACCATTTATAAAGTTGACGCAACACGGTCAGTTCATATTGACTACTGGATTTGGATATTTTATCGACATCCAAGCGACGAATTAGGAAGTCTGACAACTGCTGACGGGTGATGTGACAAAGCTCGGTATGTTGCTCATAGCAATATGGCAAAAAAGGCTGTAGCGCTTGGCGGTAGCTTTTGATGGTCGCCGCGCTATAACGCTTACTGCTTAGCTCAGCAAGCCAGCGATCTACCAAAGCTTGGTCATCGGTATTGAGCACAGTTTCTGCCTCATGTGGCGTTACGTGAGTAAGCAAATCATCGATTGCTGATTTGCCTACACGGCTGCGCTGATTTTTCCCTTGACTATTTTTGCCTTGACTTAGGATACGGCTAGTTGGCATAGTGTCGGTTAGCGAGGTTGGGTGCTATTCATGGTAAGGATGTCCCTCGTCTGAGCGATGTTCCTCACTTGATTGTGCCGGCGCAAATTTTAGCCCCGCACCTGCCATCAAACCCTCAGGACTAAACACCCCTTCGTACACAAAGGTCGCAGGACCGGTCATATACACAGGATAGCCTTCTTGCCAACGAATCACCAAACTGCCACCATACAACTGGGCTCGAATATCCACGCCTTCATCTAGCCAGCCTTCACGCACCCCTGTCGCAACGGCAGCACACGCGCCCGTACCACAAGCTTGCGTTTCGCCCACGCCGCGCTCATAGACGCGTAGCCTGATATGGCGATTATTCATCACCTGCATAAACCCGACATTGACATGCTCAGGAAATGCAGGGTGGCTCTCAATCGCTTTACCGAGTTTTTCCACCTCGGCGGTCAATACATCATCCACTTTGATGACGGCATGGGGATTGCCCATATTGGCGACATAGAGTGTCACAGGCGTACCATCCACATTGAGCCGATATGAGTTTTGAACTTTAGTAATGGTTTTGGGGGTAAAAGGAATCTCATCAGGCTCGAATTTTGGTTTGCCCATATCCACTTTTACCCAGCCATAATCATCGGTGCTAAGGGTGATAATACCGCTGGCGGTTTCTACCCGAATACGCTGTTTAAATGACAATTTACGCGCCTGCACAAAGCGGGCAAAACACCTAGCACCATTGCCGCATTGCTGCACTTCACTGCCATCTTTGTTAAAAATACGATAGCGAAAATCGACATCAGGGCGGCTTGGCGGCTCAACAATCAGCAACTGGTCAAAGCCAATGCCTAAGTGTCTATCCCCTAACAACGCTACCAACTCTTTGGTCAAGTGAAGCCGCTGTGTGACCAGGTCAATGACCATAAAGTCATTCCCCAGTCCATGCATTTTGGTAAATTCAATTAACATTGTTATTCCTTAAAATTATTTTGATTTATGCACGCTATCTTATCATGATAGCTGATTTTTTATAAGGTAATTGGGGAACAAAAAAACCTTAGCAAGTCAAGCAATTTGGGCTCGGTTGCTAAGGTTTTGGTTTCAGTTGCTAAGGTTTTGGGCTCAGCGGGATAATAAGGCTTAGCGTTGCCAGCAAACCTTATAGGATAGATTTAATCTACCAATTTTTCATTTTGCCAAAGGCTCTCAACCGTTTCACGCTCGCGAATGACATGGGCGTGACCCTCTTTGACCAAAATTTCACAAGCACGTGGGCGGCTATTGTAATTGCTCGACATCACAAACCCATACGCCCCTGCGCCTGTGATGGCTAGAATATCATTGTCAGCCAATGCCAACACACGGTTTTTTGCCAAAAAATCGCCCGTCTCACAAATCGCCCCGACCATATCCCATACTTTGGGTTCAACTGGTGAGTTCAACTGTGTGGGGATGACCGCCATCTCTGACTGATAAAGTGCCGGACGAATTAAATCATTCATCGCGGCATCGACAATGGCAAAATTTTTGTGTTCGGTAGGTTTTAAAATATCTACGCGGGTCAATAATACGCCTGCATTGGCAACGATGCTACGACCTGGCTCTAGATACAGTGTTAAGCCTAAAGTTTTCAGTTTTGGTAAGAGTAACTGCGCAAATTCTTCAATACTTGCAACATCTTCGTCAATATACTGCACACCCAAGCCACCACCCAAATCAATATGCTCAAGCGCAATACCTTGCTTGGCAAGTGCGTGAATCATCTCAATGACTTTATCCAATGCATCCATAAAAGGCTGAACTTGGGTCAACTGCGAGCCAATATGGCAATCAATACCGACGACTTTTAGGTGCGGTAGGTCATGGGCAATTTGGTAGATACGGGGCGCATCCTCATGGGTAATGCCGAATTTATTTTCTTTGAGCCCTGTGGAGATATACGGATGGGTTTGCGCGTCAACATTGGGGTTGACGCGTAGCGAAATTGGCGCTTGTTGCTGTAGTTTGCCCGCCACTGCATTGATACGGTACAGCTCAGCTTCTGATTCGACATTAAAGCAAGCAATCCCTACTTCAAGGGCTGTGCGGATATCTTCGGCGGTTTTGCCAAGTCCTGAAAATACGATTTTTTTGGGATCACCACCTGCAGCCAAAACCCGCGCAAGCTCGCCCCCTGTAACAATATCAAACCCTGCTCCTGCTTTAGCAAGTTCGTTTAATACAGCAAGGTTACTATTGGCTTTTACCGCATAACAAATCTGATGGTCAATCTCAGCAAAACTATCATCATAAGCTTTATAGGCTGCCAAAATCGCCTGCTGACTATACACATAGGTCGGTGTGCCGAAGGTCTTTGCGATATCTGCAAGACTGATGCCATCCATCATCAAGGCATTGCCATCATAACTCAGACCGTTGATTGACTTGACGTGTTCGGTCGGGTTGATTGCTAAGCTTGCGGCTGCATCATCAGTAATCATTTTTACCTCCAACCGATGGCACAGATGGCACAGATGGCGTAGTCGCTGAGTGAGGCGCTGATTGCGGTAATGGGGTTGCGTTATTGTCGATCATGACGTTGGGATCTTGGGTGTTGATATCGACTTTGGTATCAGAGGCATTAGCAGTGGTGCTGGTCGGTTTGGCGGCAGCATCGACTACTTGTTGGCTATTGTTGCTGGTGTTGCTGGGTAGGTACAATGCCCCTTTTTGCCCACATCCTGTCAGCACATGGGTTGCCAACATGACCGTCAGCACGGCAACTGTTGGGGATAGTTTTGAAATTTGCATGAATGCCCTTAACTTTAAGAATAAAATAAGTGAAGAATAAAATAAGTGTAAAAATAAAATTTGTGATAGGGTTATTGTAGCTGTTTTTGCGTTTTATAAGCAATTATCTCACCTTATTTCTCACCTTATTAAAGATGAGCATTAAATCCATGATTTTTGTTAATTTTTCATTTTTGTTAACGCTATCACTATTATGGTATGCTTTTTTGCTATAGTGATGACAACAAAAATTTGGCAAAAAATTACCACAATACATTTTTTTTAATTTACAATAAATTACTTAAGACAAGGATAGCTTAAAATTTAATCCAGTTAGGAAGGGGCTTGTTGCAAGGAATGCACAAGATCTTATCTAAAGGAACAGCCATGCAAAATCCGATCTTAGTACTTAATTGTGGGTCTTCATCAATTAAATACGCGTTATTAAGCAATGACAGCAGCGAGCGCGTTGCCGGTCTTGCGGAGAACTTGGGCTTAGATACAGCACGTATCAAACACACCGACCTCAATGGGGAAAAAGTCGAAATCTCTTTGGCAGGCGCCAATCACCAATGGGCGCTGCAAAAAATATTAGGTTTATTAGCCGCTTACAAACCCGTTGCCGTGGGTCACCGTGTGGTGCATGGGGGACGCGAGTTTTCTCATGCCGAAAAGGTCAATGACCATGTCTTGGCGGAAGTCAAACGGCTAAAAGTATTGGCACCCCTACACAACCCCGCCCATGCCTTAGGTATTGAAGCGGTGGAAAAAATCTATCCAGATTTGCCGCAAGTGGTCGTGTTTGATACCGCCTTTCACCAAACCATGCCCGCCAAAGCTTACCGCTATGCCATTCCAAAAGATTTGTACAATGAGCATTATATCCGTCGCTATGGCTTTCATGGTAGCTCGCACGCCTATGTCAGCCACCGCGCTGACAGCCTAGTCCCTCACAACCAAGCCAATGGTTGGATTACGGTGCATTTGGGCAATGGTTGCTCGTTAACCGCCGTGTATGATGGCAAAAGTCTGGACACCAGCATGGGTCTGACCCCGCTTGAAGGCGTGGTCATGGGTACGCGCAGTGGTGATGTTGACCCAAGTTTGCATATTCATTTACACCGTATTTTGGGCTATAGCCTTGACCAAATTGATACGATTTTGAATAAACAAAGCGGGTTGTTGGGCATTTCAGGTATCTCAAGCGATATGCGCACGGTGGAGCAAGCCGCCAACGAAGGCAACGAAGATGCCAAACTTGCCATCGAAATTTTCTGTTATAAAGCAGCCCGTTATATCGCTTCACTCAGCTGTGCATTACCGACCTTTACTGGCTTGGTTTTTACCGGGGGTATCGGTGAAAACAGCGCCTCAATTCGCCAAAAAATCTTACAAAACTTGCCGCATTTTGGTATCAAAGCGAATCTTGACAAAAATGCCGAACTCTCTCGCGGCGTAGAAGGTAGTTTCCACCAAGCCGACAGCCTACTGCAATTATGGGTGATTCCGACCGATGAAGAATACCAAATCGCCAAAGAAACCAAAGAAGTCTTAGGTTTATAGACCCTCTCACCCTGATGCCTTATCTGGGTTTTTAGTTTGAATAAAACAACAAATAGGAACTATTATGCAAACGATTTTATTTGTGCCTACCAGTAGCGGCATTGGCTTGACCTCAGCTTGTTTGGGTTTTATCCGTGCACTTGATTATATCGGGCTAAAAGCCGGATTTTTAAAACCTTTTAGCCAAAATATCACTGCCAATCATGAGAGTGATGACAGCTCAAGTGTGCTTGCAAAACATGCCTTTAACTTAAACCCGCCACCCTCCATTGACCGCAGCCGCTTAGAGCGCGTGATTGGGGATGGTCAGTTGGATGACTTGATGGAAGAAGTGGTTGCGATGCACCAAGCATTGGCTGAGCAATATGACGTTATCGTGTGTGAAGGTCTGGCTGCCGACAATGATTCAAGTTATGCGGAGTTGGTGAATTTAGCCATCGTCAATGCGCTAGACGCCAAAGTCATCTTGGTCAGTAGTGGCGATATTGCAAACCCTGATAGTTTGGTAGACAAGCTAGATATTTTTGCCCGTGATTTTGGCGGTATGGCAAGCGAGCGTACGTTAGGCACGATTTTGATGCGCGTCAAAAACATGGACAACCATTATGATGAAGCACCCGTCGCCCCTGGTAAAGCCAAAGTTGATTTGGCAGCTGAGCAGTTACAGGCGATTAAATCTCACTCCCCTTATTTTGACTCCGATAAATTTCGCTTGATTGGCGTGGTGCCTTTTAGCAATACTTTAAGTGTCCCCCGTACCTGGGACGTGGCTCGTGAACTTGATGCCAAATGGCTCAATGAAGGTGACGCCAAAAACCGCCGTGTGCTCAATACTTTACTGGTTGCGCGTACCGTTGCCAATATTGAGGATTCTTTCACCCGTGGCAACTTACTGGTGACGGCAGGCGACCGTGATGATTTGATTTTGGCGACTGCGCTTAGCACCATGAATGGTGTACCGCTAGCAGGTCTTATTCTGACAGGCGGCATCATGCCAAACCAAAAAATTATCAATCTGTGTCGCCCCGCGCTAAAAACGGGGATTCCTGTGATGCTGGTTGACACTGACAGCTTTGATACCGTCACCAAACTTAACCACATCAGCCATGAAATCCCCGCAGATGATACCACTCGCGCCTGTGAAGTCACCGATTTTGTCGCCGCGCATTTGGATTTGGACTGGATCAAGACCACTTTTAGTCAAGGCAACCACAACCGCAAACTCTCGCCTTCGGCTTTTCGTCATACCTTGGTCAAAAAAGCCCAAGCTGCCAAAAAAACCATCGTACTCCCTGAGGGCGCTGAGCCCCGTACCGTTGAAGCGGCGGTCATCTGTCAGACTCGTGGTATTGCCCATTGTATCTTACTTGCCAAACGCAGTGAGGTCGAAGAGGTTGCCAAGAACTTGGGGCTCACCCTACCTGAAGGCCTGCAGATTCTTGACCCAGATACCTTGATTGACAAGTACGTCAAACCCATGGTTGAGCGCCGTAAAGGCAAACTCGATGAACTACAAGCCCATGAACAGCTCAAAGACACTGTCGTGCTGGGTACGATGATGCTGCATTTGGGTGAAGTCGATGGTCTGGTATCTGGCGCTGTGCATACTACCGCCAATACTGTCCGCCCGGCGTTTCAGTTAATTAAGACAGCGCCGCAGTACTCGCTGGTATCGTCAATTTTCTTTATGCTACTGCCTGAGCAAGTGGTGGTATATGGTGACTGTGCCATCAACCCAGACCCTACCGCAGAGCAGCTGGCTGAAATTGCCCTGCAATCTGCCCAATCTGCCAAAGCGTTTGGTATCGAACCCAAAGTTGCCATGATTAGTTACTCGACGGGTTCATCAGGTGAAGGCGCAGACGTGGATAAAGTGCGTCAAGCCACCGAAATCGCCAAAGCCAAAGCGGCTGAGATAGGCATGGCTAGTTTACTCATTGACGGTCCGTTACAATATGACGCAGCCAGTGTCGCAAGCGTGGCAAAGTCCAAAGCGCCAAACTCGCTAGTGGCAGGTCAAGCCAATGTGTTTATCTTCCCAGATTTGAATACTGGCAATACCACTTATAAAGCGGTGCAGCGCTCTGCCAACGTAGTGAGCGTCGGTCCTATGCTGCAAGGCTTGAATAAGCCTGTGAATGACTTGTCGCGTGGCGCCTTGGTTGAAGATATTGTCTATACCATTGCGCTCACAGCGGTTCAAGCCGATAGCGGTGAGTTTTAAGCTTTTATATTTAAAAAAAGGTGAGTGTGACACTCGCCTTTTTGTTGTCTGTCACCCTTGCCTGTCACACAGAATATCAGCTTAAATGCAATGCAAGGCTACTTTTCCACCACTAGGCTAGTGCGCCACAATCTGTTATGCCCAAAAATTGCTTTATGCTAAAATGTCGCTCAACCACATATAACTTTATCGCTGGGTGACCAACATGGCACATTCGCAGAACTATTCAACGAGCGTTGACGCCCGACTTGCCGTATTGATTGATGCTGATAATGCGTCAGTCAATCATCTTGATGCGCTGTTGTCTGAAATTGCCACGCTCGGGATTAGTAGCGTTCGACGCGCGTATGGTGATTGGACGCGCCCACAATTAAACAGCTGGAAAAATGTGTTACTGAGCTATTCGATTCAGCCGATTCAGCAATTTAGCTACACCACGGGTAAAAATGCTACCGATGCAAGTTTAATCATTGATGCGATGGATTTGTTGTATACCGAGCGTTTTGATGGGTTTTGTTTGGTGTCATCTGACAGCGATTTTACCCGACTTGCCCAGCGTATTCGTGAGCAAGGGTTATTGGTGTATGGTTTTGGTCGTAGTAACACCCCCAAGCCTTTTGTGCAAGCCTGTGACCGTTTTACTTATCTTGAGTTTTTTGAAGAAAACCAACCCCCTTCGACGGTAGATTTTTATGACTCTGCTGATATGCTGTTCTCCACCAAAGGCAATCAAATGAAGCCTGTGGATGTCGCCATCACTTTGGTCAAGCTTGCTATCTCAAGCATGGCGGATGACCAAGGCTGGGCAAATATCGCACCTGTCAAAAACTATCTGCTCAAAGTTGAGCCCGATTTTGATGCGCGCTTGTTTAACTTTAATAAATTCAGTGATTTTCTACGTGCTTATCCGCGCTACTTTGAGGTACAAGAGCGCTACCCCAATGACAATCAGCATAAAGTGATTTTTGTGCGCAATGTACCAACCGATGAACCGCCAAACCAACCGTAAGGTGTGTCAGTGATGATGAAGGATTTTAGTTTTGTTTACCCCAACTTTGAATTAGGCGGGTGGTTATGACAATGCCTCGCTGTATTCGTGTCTGGTTGGGTGGCTCATTTGATCCGGTACATTTGGCGCATTTACAGATGATTACGCATGTGTACCATGAGCTCATGCGCGCCTTCCCCAACGTTGATATCATCGCCAAATTACTGCCTACAGCAGGTTCGCCCTTAAAAACCCAGCCAACCTCCAACCAGCAGCGCCTTGAGATGCTTAGGCTTGCAATTGACGATGTACCTTTTTTGTCGATTGATGAGACTGAGCTGCAGTGTCAGCCACCTGTGTATAGCTTTCATACCTTGAGTGAGTTTAAACAGCGTTACCCCAATGACCTACTGATTTTTGTCCTTGGACAAGACAGTGTCGAACAACTTGATAAATGGTATCGCGGCTTTGAGCTGCTTTCGCTGACCAATCTATGGGTGCTACCCCGTCCTGCCTTGGGCAACCTTAACCACAATTTGAGCCACACTTTACACCAAAACTTGAACCAAAATGCTTTAGCCAATACAGATAAGACTGCTAAGCTAACTATTGATAATCGGTTAGTGCCTTTTATCATTCATTCGCCAAAAGACTTGATAAATCAAACCACTAACCATATTTATATTGATAAGTTTGTCGTGCCTGATATCGCAAGTCGTGATATTAGAGCTTGGCTATACAGCGCACAAGCTCGGCAACGACAGCAAGCGCGGCTAAGTTTACCGAATCAAGTTTATCGGTATATTGTTGAGCATCAGTTATATGCCCCACCCGTTTAGCCTGATATTGATTTACATTTTTTGATAACCTGTTCGTTAGATTTTTGTTAAAATAGCGCACTTTTTTTAGGATTGTCATGATCCTATTTTAAGCTACCCTTATAACCCAATCATTATGACCCAATCCATGGAACCCACGCATTTATGACCGATACCCAATTTGCTAGTTTAGTCAATCAACACCCTGCCCACCAACAGTTAACCACTTGCCTAGACATCGTTCAAGATGCCTTGGATGATTTAAAAGCCAAAAACATTACCATACTCGATGTTGCTGATATGACTGAAGTCATGGAGCGTATCGTGATTGCCGAAGGGACATCTACCCGCCACCTTAAAGCGGTTGCCGACCATGTCGCGATGAAAGCTAAGCAAGCAGGGTTTAATCCGATTGGTGTCGAAGGTCAAGGCACCAGTGATTGGACCTTGATTGATTTGGGCGCTGTGGTAGTGCATGTGATGATGCCACAAGCCCGCACGTTTTATGACCTAGAAGGCCTATGGCAAGGTCAATCGCAGCGCGAGCGTATGGAAAGAATGGCGTAGTCTAGTCTATAGCTTAGTTTGGTCTACACTATGCTATACAAGCTATGGCTATACAAACTATGCGTTATCAACTAAGCGCTACAACCAAATGGGTAAACAAGTTTTACCCATTTTTTTATGGCGTTAATTATCTTTGATTAAAGGTTATGCTAACGCAGCCGTTTGCTGACGTTGATGGTTTTTCATCCAAAGATTGATGGCGATTACAATAATGACATAGCCGATTTGTGCCAAAAATGTCTGTAGCGTCGGGTAGAATCCCAACGATTCAATGGCGGGCAAGCGGCTCATGGCGGTCATCGGTAGATATCCTGTCAATTGCAGCGCGTGCAGACTGACACCTAAAATCTTAAAGCCCAGTAGGTAAATCACCCAAGTTAAGACTTTAAACAACTGTGGAATCGGTAATTTGACCGAGGTTCTTAGCATCACCCAAGCCACTGCTGCCAGTGCTACAAGCGCTAAACCAATCCCGGTTAAAAAATTACTCATACTGATATTGGGTAATATACCGACATAAAACAATATGGTCTCTGCGCCTTCTCGAAATACGGATAAAAAGCTCAATCCAAATAACGACACAAAGCTACCTGCCGTCATGGCTTGTCCCATATGACGCTTGATATAAGCGTTCCATGATTGGACGGATGATTTGCTATGCAGCCACGCCCCAATGCCAATCATCATAATCACCGCAACGATGCCTATCACCCCTTCAAACATCTCACGATTGGCGGCAGAAGTCACTGCAGGGAATAATAACTGTAATGCCATCGCGCCTGCGATACTAGCAAGTAAGCCAAAAGCGACACCAGCATACACCCATTTTTTGGCTTTGACTTGTTTGGCAGCGGTTAAAGCTGATAACAGCGAGATGACAATCAATAAGGCTTCCAACCCTTCTCGAAGCAAAATCAGCATCGAGTCAACCGCGGTATATTGGGCTGTTGGGTTGATTGCCGCCAATTCATTGATAATCGATTGCAGTGTTTGCTGCTGTTTAGGGTCTTGCCCCTTCGCCATGGCTAGCGGAATTTGACTTTCCACCCGATTATATAGGCTAGGGTTACGGGTACTGACATCGCCTTCGACCATTGGCCATATACTAATAAACTCGCCTAACTTGGCTTGACCCGTCGCTGCATCGTTTGTTTTAAACGCCTGTAAACCATCGCGCAGTAACTGGATACTATCTGCCAAGGTGACGGTTTGTGTGGTTTGTACAGCGGCTACGTCACCCTTGTTATAACTGTCGATGGCGTCTTTTAGGGCGGCAGATTGGGTTTTGATTTGCGCCATGTTGATGGGTTGGGTTTCAATCGCCACTCGCATCAGCGCCATGGATGTTTCGATTTTGCCGTAATGCCCCATACTGGTATTGCGTACGACCCGCTCATTACCTAGCCAAACTGCATTAAACTGGTTGTAAGCCGCCCGTAACGCTTCGACATCTGTCGCTGCTGCACGTTGTATGACTTGATTAAGATTGTCATACGCAGGTACCATTTTTTTGGCAAACTCTTTTCGCTTCGCGCTGTAATCTACAGGATTTTGTTCTTTTTCAAAGGTATATAACGCATTTGACACGGCTGATAAATTGGCTTCTGTGGGGTTGCTGATGGCTTGCCCAATCGCTTGGCTTGTCTGTTGCCCAAGCGTGGAATTTTTTGCCGTTGCATCTATGGCATCAAAGGCTGTTTGAATTTGCGCGAGGGTGTCCTTGGCTTTTGGGGTATCATTGGCTTTAATTGCCGCCATCGCGTCTGATAGGTTGATAAAAATAGGGCTTAAATTCAGCTTTTTGCTGACGGGTTGACTGGCTTGCGTCGCTATCTGTGCAGTTGCAGGCGTTGGTTGCTGGGCTTGTAAGCCTTGACTGGTGATGAGCAGCGAACTTGCTAGACCAAAACTTAGCAAGGTTTTTTGGGTGATGTTTATCATGAGTAACTTTTTAACCGTCTATTTAACCGTCTACTTTTAAGCGTGTGTTTTGAACCGTCTATTCTTAACTGATGCTTGTTGCATGTTAACCTTAAGCTTCAAATAATGCTTGTCCAATGTAGCCACCTTGCGGGATACCACCGAAGCAAGCAAATAGCCCACTGCCAATGTGGGTGGTGTATTCATTCATTTTATCAAGACGACCTAGGGCATTTTGGATGATGATAAATTGCTCGGGCGATTTTTGGAATGAAATAAACAGCAGCCCCGAATCAAACTGCCCCGTGGCTGGGTTAATGCCGCTACTGTAAGAATACGAACGGCGTAGCATTTCCACGCCTGTGCGTTTTGCCAGTCCCATGTGGGAAATTTCAGGTATCACTGCTTTACCCTGCGCGTCTTTGGCGTGCACATCAAAGGTGTCAAATTCGCCTTTTTGTCCAATCGCCGCGCCGCTATCACGATGTCGACCAAAGGTGTCTTCTTGACCTTTAAGCGAGGTGCGATCCCAAGTTTCAAGATGCATTTGAATGACACGGGTGACCAAATAAGTGCCGCCTTTCATCCAATCAGGCGCGTCCGCCCATAAGTTTTTGTCCGCAGCTTTAATGGTACTTTGGTTGGCAGTACCGTCTTTAAAACCGAACAAATTACGGGGCGTATGGTTGCCGGTATCAAACCCAACAAAACCTGACTGACTCCAACGCATGGTAATATTAGAACGCGCTTGGCGAACCAGTTGCCGTACCGCGTGGAACGCCACTTGGGCATCTTCGGCGCAGGCTTGAATACAGATATCGCCGCCGGTCAAATTTTCTCGCAATTGATCACGCGGGAACTTGGGTAAGTCTTGGAATTCTTTGGGCTGCTTATGAGTAAGTCCCATTTTTTTTAGAAAACTTGGGCTAATACCAAAGGTCAACGTCAACCCATATGCGCCCATGCTGTCTGCTTCGCCTGTGTCGGTCGGGGGCACAAACGGGTTTTTTTCATACGCTTTGATGTTTTTACCTTGCATCAAATTGGCCGCATAGGTTGTCCAGTCTTTGAACATCTGTTTGACATCGTCGAGCTTATCGGTATGTAAATCCATTACCAAAAAATAAATATTACGCTGTGACGGCGTGGTAATGCCTGCTTGGTGTTCGCCATAAAAATCATATTTGACATCCGCAAAACAATTTTTGGTAGTATTGGCATCACTACCGGCATGTTTAGGATTTTCGTTTTTATCGCTATCTTTGGACTGATTGCCATCCAAAGCTTGCAAGTTAGGTAAGTTTTCACTTGGTTTTTGCTGACAGGCCGACACGGCTAAACCTGCGCCTGCGACACTGAGCGCACCAAATTGGCGTAAAAAACTGCGACGATTTGAGGTTTTTAATCCTATCCCTGTTTCTTGCGCTTGCTTATCTAATCTACTATCTTTCATACTGCCCCTAACACCGTACTGACCTTTTTATTGCACCCTAAAACCGTAAAGTGAAGCAATTTTTTGCTTCACCTTTCACTTATTGCAATACAATGCCCATCTGCGCTAAGGGTTCGCCGAGTTTATTCACCGCTTCGGCTAGCGCCTTGGTATCTGCAGGGGTTAACTCTTTATAGGATTTATAGTCTTGTTGCCCGACTTGGTGCTGGGCAAGTAGTTGGTTGACTGCACCAAATTTTTGCTCAAGCTCCGTGACTAAAGCTGGGTTTTTGGCTTGGATTTTTGGTTTTAAAATGGCAAATATTTTCTCTGCGCCTTCAATATTGGCTTTAAAATCATACAAGTCTGTGTGCGAGAAAATTTCTTCTTCGCCGGTGATTTTGCTCGTTGATACTTCATTGAGCAAATCTACTGAACCTTGCACCATCAAGTCGCCTGTGACCTCTGCGGTCGGAATTTTGGCGTGCAATTCTTTGACATCTGCAATCAGTTGTTTACCCAGTTTTTCGGTACCTTTGGTGGTATTTTGTGTCCACAAGATTTTTTCAATCGCATGGAACCCTGTCCATACTTCATTGGGCTCAAGGTCGGCTTCACGGTTGTCGATACGCGGGTCAAGGTCGCCAAAACTCTCAGCAATCGGCTCTGAGCGCTCAAAATACATGCGCGCTTTTGGATATAACGCCTTCGCCTCCTCTAATTTACCCGCTTCGAGCAGTGCGACAAATTTTTGGGTATCGGTAAGCAAGCTATCAATTTGGGTTTGTACCCAAGCTTTGTATTCTGCCGTTTCTTTACTCATATCAACTGAGCTCTGCGCTGACGCTGTGACTGCAGAAGCATTGCTCGTTGCAGGCGCTGTTGCGGCACTACTTGCAGCAGGTGCTACATCGGTTTTTTGCTCGGTTTTTTGGCAAGCCGTCAAGAGTAATGCAGATATCGTCAGGGGTAATATTGATAAAGTAAAAGTACGGCTCAACATAAAACATCCTTAAAAGTAAATACGAATAAATAATAAAAAAAATAATGACAATTTGCGAATTATAGTGTAAATGAGAATCGTTATCAATATTTATTTTACTTTGATATGCTTAGAAGTTTAGGCAAAAAAATACCCCGCACCAGCGAGGTAGCGAGGTATTGTGATGGGCTAAATGACGCGAAGATAGCCTAATAACAAAATAGCTTAGCCGAATTTACCCGTGATGTATTCTTCTGTTTCTTTACGGTCTGGGTTGGTGAACATTTTATCAGTATCCCCCATTTCCATCATTTCGCCCAAGTACATAAACGCGGTATAGTCAGACACCCGTGCCGCTTGCTGCATGTTGTGGGTGACGATGGCGATGGTGTAATCATTTTTTAAGTCTGAAATCAAATCTTCAATTGAGCCTGTTGAGATAGGGTCAAGTGCCGAGGTGGGTTCGTCTAGTAGCAATACTTCAGGACGGGTTGCCACACCGCGGGCGATACACAGACGCTGCTGCTGACCACCCGACAATGACAGACCCGATGCTTTAAGTTTATCTTTAACTTCATTCCACAGTGCCGATTTTTTGAGCGCCCATTCAACGCGCTCGTCTAGCTCAGCGCGGCTTAAGCTTTCGTATAGACGCACACCGAATGCCACGTTGTCATAGATTGACATCGGAAATGGCGTTGGTTTTTGGAATACCATACCCACGCGAGCGCGCAGCAAGTTGACGTCCACCGATTTATCCAAGATGTTTTGTCCATCTAGGTTGATTTCGCCCGTGGCACTCATGCCTGGGTAGAGGTCATACATGCGGTTAAAGGTACGCAGTAACGTTGATTTACCACAGCCTGACGGTCCAATAAACGCAGTGACTTTTTTGTCAGCGATATCGATGTTGATATTTTTAAGGGCTAAAAATTTACCGTAATAAAACTCTAGATTACGAATTTGCATTTTTGCGGTCATGATGAATACCTTAATAAAATTTGTTTGATACTAGCAAATAGCTTTAATCTTCTATTGATCATCAATGTGATGATTGCTCTTTACCACTTAGCGCACGTGCCAAAATATTCAACGTTAATACTGCCAAGGTGATGAGTAACGCACCTGCCCAAGCCAATTGGTTTGAAATAGGGTATGGTTGGCTGGCGTATTGATAAATCACGTTTGGTAAGTTGGCAATTGGCTGACCCATATCGGTACTAAAGAATTGGTTATTGAGTGCGGTAAATAGTAACGGTGCGGTCTCACCCGAGATACGTGCAAATGCCAGTAAGATACCTGTTAATACCCCAGTTTTGGCAGCACGCAAAGTAACGGATGTTACCAGTTTCCATTTGGGCGTCCCTAATGCATAAGCCGCTTCGCGCAGTGTATTGGGAATTAGACGCAGCATATTTTCGGTGGTACGTACCACCACAGGAATAACCAATAGCGCTAAAGCCATTGCACCTGCCCAACCTGAGAAGTTACGACCTTGTACCATCAACGCAAAAATAAATAGACCAATCACAATCGAAGGTGCGGATAGCAAAATGTCGTTCATAAAACGGGTGACTTTACCAAGCCAGCTGTTTTCGGCAAATTCAGCAAGATAAATACCTGCCATGATACCAATCGGTGTGCCGACTACAAGCCCTAATCCTGTCACCATGATTGAGCCGATAATCGCATTGCGAAGACCGCCAATTTCGTTTGGCGATGGGGTGTCTTGCGTAAAAATGGGCATGGTCAATAACGCATGCGAGCCTGATAAAAACAATTTGAATAAAATTAAACCTAAGAAGGTCAAGCCAAATACAATGGACAAACCGGCAAATATCAGTCCTAAAGCATTGCTTAGACGGCGGCGTTTGTAAATGGCATTGTTACGATTCATGTTGGTAGTAGTCATAGTATTCCCCAGCGTCCTTATTTCGTACCCGCATTTTTATCCATACGACTGAGCATCAATTTTGAAATCACCAGTACAATAAAGGTAATGATAAATAGTAAGAAACCTAAATGCAGTAGCGATGATTGGTGCAAGCCTTCAGACTCTGCAAACTCATTTGCCAATGCCGAAGTGATTGACACCCCTGACTGGAACAAACTTGGACTGACGTTATAAGCGTTACCAATAACAAAGGTGACTGCCATCGTTTCACCCAATGCGCGACCCAATCCCAAAATGATACCGCCCATCACACCGGCTTTGGTATAAGGCAACACCACGTATCGCATCACCTCCCAAGTGGTTGAACCCAAACCATAGGCAGATTCTTTAAGCATCTTTGGCGTAATGGAGAAAACGTCACGCATGACCGATGCAATAAACGGGATAATCATCACTGCCAAAATCAAACTTGCGGTGAATAGACCAATACCCATCGGTGCACCTTGGAATAAACGACCCACATAAGGCACATCACCCAAATGGTCAATCAGCCAGGGCTGGATATGTTCTGAAAACCAAGGTGCAAATACGAAAAATCCCCACATACCATAGATAATTGAAGGGATACCCGCTAACAACTCAATGGCAACACCCAAAGGACGTTTTAAAAAATTGGGGCAAAGCTCTGTCAAAAACATGGCAATACCAAAACTTACCGGCACCGCAATCAAAATGGCAATGACAGAAGTCACTAGCGTACCATAGATTGGTGCGAGTGCGCCGTATACATCCATCCCTGTATCCCAGTCTTTACTGGTATAAAAGTTAATGCCAAACGCTTTCATACTTGGCAATGCGCCAAGCAATAGTGAGATTAAGATACCACCTAACAACAGCAGCACGATAAACGCAAAAAGACGAGTCGCGTTGACAAACAACCAGTCTAATTGTTTTTGCTTTGCGAGTTTTGCGTGTAAATCCGACATAATAACCCAGCCATCAAAAGAATAATTTTAGTTTACTAATTCTAGAAATTTAAAAAAAAACGTAGAGCATTAACTTGTTTATTGCTCTACGTATCGTTTGACATGCCTAACCCTTTTAACTGTTAACCATCATCATGAAATTATTTTGCCGCTGACGCAGTTGCCGTGGCAGCATCTGAGCTAAATAGTGGCTTACCATCAGCCCCTACAACTTTTTTCCACTCATCACGGAAGATAGCTTTGCTTTCTGCTGAGAAAGGTACAAAGTCTAATGATTTTGCTGATTCATCACCGCTTGAATACGCCCAGTCAAAGAATTTAAGGGTATTTTTGACGTTTTCTGGGTTGGTTGGTTTAGTATGAACCAAGATGAATGTTGCCGCAGAGATTGGCCAGGCATTAGCGTCTGCTTGGTTAGTCAATACGATGTTAAAGCCTGGTGTACCTTTCCAATCTGCATTACCTGCAGCGGCAAAGCTTTCAGCCGATGGTTGTACAAAGTTCCCCGCTGCGTTTTTAAGCTGTGTATGCGACATTTTGTTTTGTTTTGCATAAGCGTACTCAACATAACCGATTGAGTTTTTGGCACGAGCGACGTTACTTGCCACGCCTTCATTACCTTTACCACCTGCCCCTGTGGCAGCGGTTGGCCATTTAATGGATTTGTCTACACCTGGACCTGCTTTCCATTCTGGTGATACAGCGGCTAAGTAGCTTGCAAAGTTAAAGGTTGTACCTGAACCGTCAGAACGGAAAATCGTCGTGATTGGCGCATCTGGTAGTGTCACACCTGGATTTAATGCGGTAATCGCTGGGTCATTCCATTTAGTGATTTTACCCAAGTAGATATTGGCAAGGGTGGCACCGTCTAGTTTTAATTGACCGGGTGCAACACCATCGATGTTAACAACCGGTACAACACCACCGATAACGGTTGGGAACTGGATTAAACCGCTTTTATCCAACTCTTCTTTGCTTAAAGGCGCATCCGACGCACCAAAGTCAACGGTATTGGCTTGGATTTGTTTGATACCACCTGATGAACCGATTGATTGGTAGTTCACTTGACCGCCAGTGGCGTTTTTGAACTCACCTGCCCATTTAGCATAGATAGGTTGTGGGAAAGAGGCACCTGCACCTGTGATGGTAAATACGGCGTTTTTGTCGCTACCTGCAGTGCTTGATGTTGCTGAGGCACCCGCTGCTTGATTGTCTGCTTGTTTATTGCCACAAGCGGTTAATGCTAAGGTCGATGCTACGACAACACTTAATAATGAATAACGCATGGATAGCTCCTAAAAACGTTTTGAGTTTACAATGAAACTGCCTGAATGAAATAACTGTCACCAACGGTACGATTTAACTTTTCTGGTTATTTTCACTAGGATAGCTTAAAGATGATATAGCTCAATGCTGACCGATTTAACTGTCATGATAATAACCATCATTCGGTTTGTATAAAAATTGTGTATATGATTACAAAGAAATGTGACAGTATCATGACAATTTGAAGACTGACCGATTGCGCACGGTATAAATAGACTAGATAAGTACATTTAACTCACTTATCTATTCGCAAAGCCTTTAAAAGCTTTGTGACTTTTAGCGGTACATGGGAAAGAAGCGATTAACCATTCAATGGCTCCCTAACTTAGCAGCTTAAGACTATAAAAACCAATGGCAGTTGCAACCAAGGTTAAAAACACATGGATGCCAATCAGGGCTAAACCTTGCCATACCTTGCCGCTATTCAACAAAGTAAACACTTCGGCACTAAACGTACTAAAGGTTGTCAGTCCCCCCAAAAACCCGGTGGTGATAAACAGTCGTAAGTTTGGGTGCATCTTTTGGGTAAGTATCAAGGCAAATCCCATCAACAGCCCACCTAGTACATTGGCAAATAGTGTGCCATAGGGCAGCCAAGGATGTACGCTGTTGAGTCTGCCTAACCACCAGCGCAGCATTGCCCCAAATGCCGCCCCCAATCCTATCCACAGCCATGGCATATTCAAGTCCTTGTGGTGGTTATGGGTTAGCTGGATTGACAGCAGGCAGCGTTGTCATGTCCCAACGCGGCAAGCAGCTAACCGCTAGTTCATCCTGTTGACCGGCGTTCAAACGTTGCCACCCGGCAAAGGCAATCATGGCGCCATTGTCAGTACACAAGGCAGGCGGTGCATAATGCACAGTGGCATTGATTTTGGCTAATGCCTCGGCTAACGATTCTCGTAATTGTTGATTGGCACTCACCCCGCCTGCGATTACTAGACGTTTCATACCCGTTTGCTGCAAGGCTTTGACGCATTTTTTCACCAACGTATCGACCATCGCATATTGAAAACTTGCTGCAATATCGGCGCGCGTCTGGGCATGCTCAGGATTATGGCTATCGGTCGGATGGTCTTTAATCAAATTATGCACGGCGGTTTTCATACCACTAAAAGAAAAATCCAATCCTTTGCTGAGCATCGGGCGCGGTAATTCATAGGCTAATGGATTGCCTGTTTGCGCCAAGCGTGCAATATTAGGTCCACCAGGATAAGGTAACTCTAGCATTTTAGCGGCTTTATCAAAGCACTCGCCTGCGGCATCATCAATCGACTCACCTAATATTTCATATTGCCCGATGCCTTTGACCGCCACCAACATGGTATGTCCACCCGACACGAGCAACGCGATAAACGGAAAATCGGGCGGATTGACGCCTAATAGCGGCGCGAGTAAGTGTCCTTCCATGTGATGTACGCCAATGGCAGGAATATTAAGTGCCATCGCCAAACTGCGACCAAACAATGCCCCTGTCATCAACGCGCCCACCAGTCCAGGACCTTTGGTAAAGGCAATGGCATCGATATCGGTTTTGTTGAGTTGGCAGTCATCCAGCAGTTGCTGCAACAAGGGCACTAATTTACGGATGTGATCGCGGCTTGCAAGTTCAGGGACTACCCCACCATACGTCGCATGTAGCGCGATTTGACTATACAGCACTTGTCCGACCAAACCTTGATTGGGTTGGTGACGTTGGTCACTATCAAAAATGGCTAATCCCGTTTCATCGCAGGATGTTTCCAGTCCTAGCACACGCATGGTATTTCCTTAAACGATAAATAAACGTCAACATACCGATGGCAAGTTAGTTATTTTTTGCCATCATTGATGATTTTGACAGGAATGGTTAACCCTTTGGCAAAGGGCTCGGCAAAGACATAAGTGTATTGACTCGGGGCAATTTGCTGGGTGGTATGGATGACAAACGCGCTGTTTTTACCGGCTGTGAGTTCATGTGACACATAGGCAGTACCCAGCTGGTCGAGCACTTTGGATAAGACTTCATTGACTGCCATACCCACCGTTAAATTGTAGCGGGAGGTTTCATTATCCACATGATACATTTCGGCATACGCTTTGACAGGCTCGCTATCGAGCGCAAACGGGTATTTAAAGCTAGCTTTATCGACTGGCTTAATGCCTGAATCCACCAATGCCCAGTTGATTTGTTTGGGCGCACCGTTATGGGCGGCTTGGGGGGATACGGTACTGGCAGCAGCTACACTGGCAACGTGATGTGGGCTTTGAACGCTAGCCACTGTGGCGCTTACTGTGGCACTTGCTGTGCTGTTTTGCTCTGGCTTGTTATCACTGGCAGGTTGACAAGCCGAGAGTAACAACCCACCTATCAGCAAACTTGATACTATAACTGCTTGTTTCATTGGCACGCCTCCAATACATCCAAACTCTTTGTCTAGCTTAGCCTAACTTTGCCTAGCTTAGGCAGTGACGCCCCCATTACTGATGGGCTGATAAGAAAGATGACGATTGATGCGTTTTTCCGCCAATCGAAACATCCCAATCAATAGCCAAGACAATAACAAATAAATGATACCTGAGGCAAAGAACAACTCAAAAACGGTATAAGTTTTTGACATAATCGTCGTTGCCACACCGGTGATATCCATCAAAGTGATGGTCGATGCCAGCGCACTGCCTTTGAGCATAAAAATCACTTCATTGCCATACGCAGGCAGCATGATGCCAAAGGCGCGAGGAAAAATAATTCGGCGCAATTTTTGGCTATACGACATGCCAATGGCGTCGGCAGCTTCATTCTCGCCTTTAGGTATTGACTTGATAGCACCGCGGATGATTTCTGCAATATAAGCTGCCGTATTGAGGGTAAAAGCGATGATAGCGCACCAAAATGGGCTCGCTAACACACCTGATTTCCACAGTACCGACTCGGTCACCCATTTAAATTGTGACAAGCCATAATAAATCAAAAAGATTTGCACCAGTAGCGGCGTACCACGAAAAAAGAAAATATACGCAAATGGCAATGCCTGTACCCAAGGTTTTTTTGATAGCCTAGCCAAGGCTAGCGGCACTGCCAACATAAACCCCAATAAACCCGACAACACCACAAGCTCAATGGTGATAATACTGCCTTGCAGCAGTTTTGGGATACTATCAATAATAATTTGCCAATTCCAGTTCATTGATGAATCCCCTATTTTGCCATGCCGATTTTTTGTAGGCGTTTTGCATAACGCTCTGCTGGGTTATTGACCCATTCTAGCCACATAATCACACCCGTGATGATGACGGTCAAACTCAAGTACAACAATGCTGCTGCCATATAAAAAGTAAACGGGCTTTGCGTGGAAGTCGCTGCCGTTTTGGCGTGGCGCATGATATCTTCAAGCCCGACCACAGAAACCAACGCGGTATCTTTGAGCAGTACCAAAAACAAATTACCCAGTCCTGGCAGTGCAATACGCCAGACTTGTGGCAACGTGACTCGCCAAAGTATTTGAAATTTTTTCATGCCAATCGCTTGCGCCGCTTCGGCTTGACCTTTTGGAATCTCTTGAAATGCCATACGAAAAGTTTCGGTCGCATACGCACCAAATGCCACAGACAGCGCGGTGACCCCCGCCCAGAACGGACTGACATCCACATATCCGGTATTGCCAAATTGCGATAGAATGAGCCCCATCAACATCGAGCCGCCAAAGTAAATAAACATGACTGACAACAGTTCTGGAATACCACGGATAATCGTGGTGTAAGCGGTGGCGATGGCGTTGAGCACTTTAAACCGTGACATCTTAGCGGTCGCGCCCAATAATCCCAAAATCAGCCCGATGACCAAACTAGTCAATGCCAGTTTGATGGTGACCCAAGCGCCACTTAATAATAGCTGCCCAAAACCTTGTAGATCTAACACAATATCGATACCCTGTTTTTTTAACTCTGTTTGTTGACCTATTACCCAAAAAATGCTTAAAACCCAGTTTTACCGTCACCCAGTTTCACCGTCACATAGACAAAAGGTGATAACGGATATAACCTTTCGCTTTGCTTTTTGCAGGGTGCAATTTTACGTGATTGCCCTATCAAAAACCATCAAAAAAAACAAAAAACTGAGTGACTTTTCACCCAGTTTTTGACCAAACCCAAGCGCTTGGTTAAGTTACTTGCTGGTACTTGCCACAGTCGTCGTGGTCGTTGTGGTACTAGAGACCGTGACTGCCACGCTGCTTGCCGCCGCTGTTGTGGTGGTTGCACTACCAAAATATTGGTTATAGATTTTGTCATACGTGCCATTTGATTTTAACGTGGCAATCGCTTTGTTAAATTCTAAACGCAGTGGGTCGCCTTTACGAACGATAATACCCATTTTGTCATTGACATCAATCTCTTTACCTTTGATTTCAAAGCCCTTACCTTCTGGCGTGGTCAGCCAATAAGCGGCAGGGGCTTTATCCGAAATCATCAGATCCGAGCGCCCTGCTGCCAAGTCCATAAACGCATTATCCAACCCTTCATACAGGTTTAGCTTGGCTTTTGGGTGATTTTTTTCCATCCACTGGGTTGATAGCGTTGAACGCTGCGCCGCAACTTTATGGATATCAATCTGAGCAGGGTCATCCGGATTGATAGGGCTACCTTGTTTGGTCAAAAATACCAATGTATTGGTAAAATAGGGGTCGGTAAAATCGACTTGCGCCTGACGCTCTGGGGTGATAGACATAGCATCAATTACCACGTCATATTTTTTTGCCATCAAGCCTGGCAATAAACCATCCCAATCTTGTGGCTTGATTTCACAGTTGGCTTTCATTTGTGCACATAAGGCCCGTATAAAATCGACATCAAATCCTGTCAAACTGCCATCCGCTTTGGTGATACTAAAGGGTTTATAGGTGCCTTCAGTGGCGATACGAATGGTTTTGCCAGCCATACTGCTCGATGTCTCAGTGCTAGTAGTCACCGTTGTAGAAGCGGCTGTGCTACCCGCCGTCGTTGCCGCCGTTTTTTCTGCAGGTTTTTGACAGCCGACCAGCGTTAGACCTGCCAATGCCAAACTACCCAATAATGAAATATTTGCTTTCACCTTATACTCCTAATTTTTAACGTCCAACACATGACAATTTTTGCTTGTCAGCTTTAACAACACTAACAGGCAAATAAGTTATTTAACGGCTTATTTCGGTAAATCTGCAAAATATTTTTGGCTGATTTTATCGTAAGTACCATTGGCTTTTAACGCTGCCAATGCGGTGTTGAATTTGCCAATCAATGGATCATTTTGACGAAGGGCAATGGCAATGTTGTCATCAATATTGATCGGTTGACCTTTGACTTCAAAGCCTTGACCTTTGGCGGTTTTTAACCATGATAAAGCTGGGGCACTGTCAGAAATCATCAAATCTGTGCGACCCGATTCTAGGTCAAGATAGGCATTATCTTGGGTGTCATACAGTTTTGGGGTAGCTTTTGGGAAGTTTTTGGCTAAGTACTCAGCGGCAGTCGTTGAACGCTGCGCACCCACGGATTTGCCCGCTAGGTCATCAGCGCCTTTTTCTACCCCTTTTTTGCCAATCACAACGAGGTTATTGGTAAAGTATGGGTCGCTAAATGCCACCACTTGGCGACGCTCTGCGGTGTCTGACATCCCCGCCATGATGGCATTGTATTTTTGTGCTTGTAGCCCTGGAATCAGACCATCCCAATCTTGGGAAATCACTTCACATTTTAGTTTGGCTTCAGCACATAGCGCATCTGCCAAATCAATCTCAAAGCCGATTAATTTGCCATTGGCATCTTTATAACTAAAAGGGACAAAGCTTGATTCGGTAGCGATACGAATCTGTGGCATATCTGCGCTTGCTGCTGTGGTAGCGCTACTTGCTGCTGCCGTGTCTGCCGGTTTTTCAGCAGGTTTTTGACAGGCGGTTACTCCCATCAAAATGGCTAACGACGATACACCCAAAACCGATAAATGTTTCATAACAACACCTTTTTGTCAAAATTTGAGGGTCACCCACATCTACTGTGTAAATCTTAAATCGCTCAATACAACGTCAATTAATTACCAAAATGTTGCTTTTGTAATTTTGCCAACTCGCCATTGCTTTGTAGTGCACCTAAGGCTTTGTCAAATTCTGCTTTTAGTGGATCGCCTTTACGAATGGCCATTGCGATGTTGTCACCATTATCCATCTCACTGCCTACGATTTGGTAGTTGGGGTTTTGTTTTAGCCATTCGCTTGCGGTTACTTTTTCAGACAGCACTGAATCAATACGACCTGATTTTAGGTCAATATAGGCGTTGTCATAGTTGTCATACAATTTGATTTCGTTGGTTTTGCTCAGTTTATCTTGAAGGTACTGTGCCATGGTGGTTGAGCGTTGACCGCCGATTTTTAGCCCTGAAATCGCTTGTGGGTTGAATTTGCCACCTTTGGGAGCGACCCAAACCATGGTGTTTTTAAAATAAGGCGTGGTGAAGTCCACTTGCGCTGAACGCTCTAGGGTAATTGACATACCCGCGGCAACCGCGTCGTATTTTCTCGCCATCAAGCCTGGCAAAATACCGTCCCAATCTTGCGCTACGATTTCGCAGTCGAGTTTCGCTTGGGCACACACGGCTTTGGCAACATCCACGTCATAACCGCCTAATGTGCCATCGGCATTGGTGTAGTTAAATGGTTTGTAGGCGCCTTCAGTGGCAATACGAATTTTTTTGCCCGTGCTGGCACTGGCAGCGGGTTGGCTGGCGGCTGCACCTTCTGTTTTTTCAGCAGGTTTTTGACAGGCGGTTAATCCCATGCTAACTGCACATACCGTTGCCAAGGCGAGTTTTGAGTAGGTTGAATTCAAGGTTGATTGCATGGATGTTCCTTACAAATGAAATTTTTGAGTAAAAAGCGATTTAATATCAGGTTTCGCTTTCAGCGATTTCAATATTTAAAATCAATGCGACTAAAATAAATGCGAGTTTACAATTTAGTTAAAATTAACATAAATTAACATTTTTGCAAGTGAAAAACGTATGCAGCAACAATTAAATCAAATAAATTTTTTCCAATGCCTAAGACTACAAAACCGCCAATCGCATGGCGATTGGCGGCTCATAGATTGATTGGGGGTTGTTTGGATTATTTTTGATGGCTTGCCATAAAGTCTTTCACCCGCGCTGATTGCGGATTGTCAAACACCTGCTCTGGTGTGCCTATTTCTTCGATACGTCCTTCATGCAAGAACACCACTTGGCTTGATACATCGCGCGCAAAACGCATTTCATGGGTGACAATCAGCATGGTGCGACCTTCTTCAGCAAGCGATTTCATCACCACTAGTACTTCATTGACCAATTCTGGGTCGAGGGCAGAGGTTGGCTCATCAAATAGCAATACTTGCGGCTTCATCGCTAGCGCACGAGCAATGGCGATACGCTGGCGTTGCCCACCCGATAAGTTTTCTGGGTAAGCGTCTTTTTTGTCCAGTAGTCCTACGCGTTTTAGTAGCACTTCAGCTTCACTGATAGCTTGATCTTTGGCGATTTTTAGGACTTGGGTCGGCCCCTCAATGATGTTTTGCAAAATAGTCCGGTGTGGCCATAGGTTAAAGTTTTGGAACACAAAGCCCATTTTTGAGCGAAACTGCTCAAGCTGACGCTGATTGGCAGCAACCAAATCCCCTGATTTATTCGGTTTTAATAGCAATGCTTCACTGCCCAAAAAAACCTCCCCTTGCGAGGGGTTTTCAAGCAAATTTATACAGCGTAGCAAGGTGGATTTGCCCGAACCACTCGAGCCGAGAATTGAGATGACATCGCCATCATAAGCGGTCAACGATACACCTTTTAGTACTTCAAGCGATCCAAAGTTCTTGTGGATATTGTTAAGTTGCAAGGCTACAGGACGCTGTAAGTTTGGCATAGCATCTGACATGATATTCAATCCAAAATTTGACGATAGGTGGAAAAAAACTGTCTATTTTCGCTTAAAACGCTACTAAAACGCAACTTTTTCTCTCATTTAACTTTATTTTATGGCGCCGGTCTTTAGCGCTTGTTTTTAGATTGAGTCATAACCATTAATTTTTGTCTGTCAAAACTTTCTAAATTCCATTTTTGGATTGAAGTTGTTATGATGAAGCGATGATTATATTAGGGACTGACTATGCAAACCATGACTGATACCAAACATTATATGCAAACCGTGGGACAGCAAGCGCGCGCCGCTTCAGCGATTTTGGCAAAAGCAGACACCGCACTCAAAAATAGCGCCCTACTCGCTATCTATGACGCCCTGCAACAAGCCAAATCACAGGTGTTGGCGGCCAATGCCACCGATATGCAAAACGGTCAACAAAAAGGACTGGATGATGCACTACTTGACCGATTAGCGCTCACCGATGCGCGCTTTGAAGGCATGTTACAAGGGCTTAAAGATGTCGCCATGTTACCTGACCCGATTGGCGAGGTCACGGATATGACCTTTCGCCCATCGGGTATTCAGCTAGGTAAAATGCGCGTGCCACTGGGTGTGGTCGGGATGATTTATGAATCCCGCCCCAATGTGACCATTGAAGCTGCGTCTTTGGCATTAAAATCTGGCAATGCGATTATCTTGCGAGGCGGGTCAGAAGCGTTTAATTCTAACCAAGCATTGGCTGCGTGTGTCAAGCAAGGTTTACAAGCAGTTGGTTTGCCAGAGGCCGCCGTGCAAGTGGTCGAAACCACCGACCGCACGGCAGTGGGGGAACTCATCACCATGAATCGCTATGTCGATGTGATTGTGCCGCGAGGTGGTAAAAGCCTGATTGAGCGTATCAGTAATGAAGCGCGCGTCCCTGTCATCAAGCACCTAGATGGTAACTGCCATACCTTTGTCGATCGCGATGCAAACCTGACTATGGCAACCGCTATTTGCGTCAATGCCAAAACTCACCGCTACGGCACTTGTAATACCATGGAAACACTGCTGATTGATAGCCAAATCGCTGCGCAAGCCTTGCCATCAATCGCCAGCGCCATTGTCGCTGCAGACAGTGCCATGCAATTACGCGGCTGCCCAAAAACCTTAGCCATCTTGAGCGATACCGCTGAATTAACCGCTCATCTATCAGCGGTGAGTGAGGCAGATTGGGATACCGAATATTTGGCGCCAATTTTGGCGATTAAAGTAGTCGCCGATATCGACGAAGCCATTGCCCATATCAATACCCATGGCTCACACCATACCGATGCGATTATCACCGAAAACTACTCAAAATCGTTAAAATTCATGCGTGAAGTCGACTCTAGTAGCGTGATGGTCAATGCATCAACCCGCTTTGCCGATGGTTTTGAATATGGTTTGGGTGCAGAGATTGGTATCTCTACCGATAAAATCCATGCGCGCGGCCCTGTGGGTCTTGAAGGTTTAACATCGCAAAAATGGATTGTGTTTGGGCATGGGGAAATCAGACAGTGACAGCTAAAACTTTTGGTAATCAAATGAATTGTTTTCACAAACCCATTTTAATTATTGGTAATAAGAACTACTCCACTTGGTCTTTGCGCGCATGGCTTATGCTGCATGCCTTCGGTGTAGCCTTCGATGAAATGCCAATTAAGCTATTTCATCCCAGCAATCAAGAGATTTTGACGACCTATACGCCACTGGGTCAAGTGCCTGTACTGTTACATGAAGATAAAACGATTTGGGACAGTGTCGGCATTGCTTTATATGCGGAAAAATACTTAATTACGCAAAACATCTGGGGTAACCAGCCGCATTTAGCCATGAGTTTACTGGGTGAAATGCACAGTGGATTTTCTGCACTGCGCAATGAAATGCCAATGAATATTCGAGCTAAGCGCCACATTGCACCTTCTGCACCCTGTTTAAGCGATTTGGCGCGGTTTGAAGCCATCGTCACCGAAGGCTTTAAACAAAATGGCTCTGAAAGTTATTTGCTAGGCGAATTTAGTGTCGCTGATGTATTTTTTGCCCCGATCATTTTTCGCCTCATCACTTACGCAAAAGCCTCCGATATAGAGTTACGACCCATGACTGTAATCTATATACAAAAAATGCTTGCCCATCCAAGCATGCAGACTTGGGAGCAACAGGCGTTGACAGAAACCGATATAGTCATTGAAGATGAAGCAGGCACAGAGGTCGTTTGAGGTTACTCAGCTTTAATTCAATGAATAACATTATTTGGCAATCGCTTTAAACAGGCTGATTTGGCTCTTATCCGTCACCGTCAACATCGGTGTGCCTTTGCTATCTTGAGTCAGTTTAAATTGTCCTTGTAGTGTGGATAGCGCAGCGGCATCAAATGCCATGCGCGATTCTGGCAGACACATCATGCGCGTAGAAACGATATTTTTTATCAATACATTGTCATGGGTCAGGCTATAATTGCCCCACATACGATTGCAGGTGTTGTCAAAGCTAACCCGACCTTTATCAAAGCTGACCAACAGCGGTTTGGCTTGGTTAAACAATTCAAGTTTAGTGGGTTTACCTGCCAAATCAGTCACCGAGACCAATTGCCAGCGATAATTTTGCAACGTGGCATCGGCTAACGCTAAGGTGACCGTTTGGGTCGGATTAACAATCCCTGACTTACTATCCGCTATAGTTTGACAGCCTGTCATTGCCAGCGTTCCTGCTATCAAGCAACTTAGCGCTAGTGAATAGGTTTTGGCACATTTTTTCATCATGATTTCTTTTTGTTTAAAATTATTGTGTAAAAAATTATTGCAACCATTATATAAAATACCCTTAAAACTTTATTGCCGAGCATAATGATTATTGTTATTCAATTGTATTAGCGAGCTTTGATGGACGCTTTATTTGCTTGAATGGGTTTTTGCAAAAACTCTAAAAATACATCATCGCGTTTGGGGTCGCCATTGTTGCCGTCTCTTGGAAATGCCATCCTCTCCCCTGCCGGTAGATAACCACGGCGCTGATAATAACTTAACAGCTCTGGTCGATGACTTAAAATCGACATAGATAGATGAGTTAAAGGTAAATGGGTTAAAGGTAAATGGCTTAAGTTTTTGGCGTGAGCGTGTCTGATAGCAAACGTTTCTACCGCAGACAACATGGTATCGCCAATGCCTTTACCTTGCACAGCAGGATGAACCGCAAAAGTGCCAATATACGCCGCTGGCTTATGGTTAATGGGTGAGAAATCCACAGAAATACACCCAAGCAAATCATCGCTATCCTGCGGATTTTCAAACACGAATAGATAAACGTTGGGGTTATCTATCAAGGCTGTCATTTCCTCGGCAGTGGTGCGAATCCCACCAATTAAAGCAGCTTCATTGGTCCAGCCTTCATCTGAGCGGTAACAGCGATTGAGCAAAGTTACCAAATTTTCGACGTCTTGTTGCGTGGCAACGCGTAATTGCACGGCGTTTTTATCGATATTACTATCAGGGTTTTTCATGTTTTTTCTCTTTTTATGCTCACATTCGCTAAACATAGGATACGTTAAACATTCTGCCAAGTCAGGTGACCGATTTTGCCACCCAATGCACCTAATAATAAAGCGCTGCTGTAATCGAATCTATAATCGAGATGGTTTATCAATCATTCATTTGTTAAAATAAACCTTTTGCAAGTAATACTAGCATGCCAAAACTGCCTTCACCCTATACCCCTGCGATTGAGTCCGCTATTTATAAACAACAACCCACTGATTTTATTGTCCATGAAAAACTTGGCATTGAATGCAGCCATACAGGCGAGCATCTTTGGCTTCATATTCAAAAGACCCGAATGAATACCAATTTTGTGGCAAAGTTGCTGTCACAATGGGCAGGCATCCCACTCAAGGATGTGGGATACTCGGGGCTCAAAGATCGTCATGCGCTGACGACGCAATGGTTTAGTCTTCGCTTGCCAAAAAAAATTGCCCCAGAACAAAACTTTGTGCAATTTGTCCAGACCAAATTAGCTAGCGATGAAACCCTAGCAATACTAGCACAGCATTGGCATCACAAAAAACTGGGTCGCGGTACTCATCAGGCCAATCAATTTATTATCACCTTACGCAATGTGGTGGGTGAGAAAGCCGCCATCGAGCAACAACTTGCGACCATCAAAACCCAAGGCGTTCCCAATTATTTTGGCGAGCAGCGCTTTGGGCAAGATGCCAATAATATTGATGCCGCTATCGAACTATTTACCCATCATACGATTCAGGGTAAAAAAATTCATAGCAAATTTGACCAAGATAAAATCAGTCTGTATCTTTCGGCAGCGCGTAGTGAATTGTTCAATGCCATCTTGGCAAAACGTATCGCGTTGGGCATCTGGAACCAACCGCTTGATGGTGATGTGATGAATTTGGCGGGTTCAAACAGTATTTTTGTGGCACAGCATATAGATGAGACTATAATATCAAGGCTACAAAGTGGCGATATCCATTTGACTGCACCCATGTGGGGCGCAGGTGAGTTAAAAAGCAGTGGTAAGGTTAACGCATTAGAACTATCCGTCATCACTGACAATCCCATTTATCAGCAGCTAAGTCAAGGTTTGATTGAGTTTGGTTTAAAGCAGCAGCGCCGCCCCCTGCGTATGCTGCCCAGTAACTTGCAATGGGTTTGGCAAGAGGATCAGACACTGGTGCTAGATTTTGAATTGCCGGCAGGCAGTTTTGCGACGACGATGATTGATACGCTTGTTGCAAGCTCGGTACTCACCACTGAATTATGAAGGCTAAGTTATGAAGGCTGATTGCTTTGCGTCATCAATAAATAACATTGACCTTTGACCACACAGTTGCGACCATTGGCTTTGGCTTGCTGCATTGCCAAATCGGAGCATTTGATAATTCGCTCAAGGGCAGGCGGCAGTGCAGGCATGGTCGGTAAACTATGTATATACTCGCGCATATATTCGATAAAACCGCGATTATCAACCGTGCGGTCGCTATCTCCCGCATGATTTTGATAAACGCTGGCAATACCTAAGCTTGCGGTAAATTGAATTTCTGTATCAAAAATCTCATATCTCACCACTTGCCTTTCAAATGCTTGGCGCAGCTGCTCTGCCATATCGGCAGCTTGCTCAATCCCAGTATTTGGCAAGATGATACAAAACTCTTCCCCGCCCATACGTCCAAACATCGTCCCTGTGGGTAAGAAGTTTTTTAAGGTATTTGCAGTACAAATCAATGTCGCATCACCAGCGTCATGACCATATTCGTCATTGATATGTTTAAATTTGTCCAAATCAATATAAATCACACTAAGCGTGTTCCAATCGCTTTTACGTTCCCATAAATAACTCAAAAAACTATAAATGGTACGCCGATTGGCAATATTGGTGAGCGCATCGGCTTCTAGCAAATCATAAATTTTACGGCGCTGAAAACTCATGACTTTCATGCCCTGTAAAATACAATATAGCGTGACCGTTGCTTTGGCGGTTACCAGAAAGCTAAAAGACAATCCCCAAAGCCAATGACTACGCGCTGCTAAACTTGGATACAACCTAGGCAGCAATTGCCACCAGTTCATGCTATTACTCATATTAAAAATAAATAACGCAACAATACAACTGACAAATGACACCCAGACCAGTCGCCATCTTAATAGCACCATGCCAAGACCGGTGGCACTGATCAGCATTACGCCTTCAAGCGCACTGTTGTTGCCAATCCAGACGATAAAAAGATTTTCATAAATCAGATAGATGATTACAAAAAAGATTTGGTACTCCCGCCAAAGTCTTGACTGTTCAGGAATGCGGGTAATGACCCATAATGAATACCCGCAAAACAACACCATCGCCAGTCCCAAATAGGTGATATTTATCATCAAGCTGCGATTAAAAATTTGATTGAACGTCTGAGCAAAAGCAAAGATATGTATGGGCGATGTGATGACAAGAACTGTCGCATACCAAATCAAATGAAAAAATGTCTCAACCAACGCCAATATAATAAACAACATGAATTTATTGGTATCGTTGACTCTTGGCGAATTGATATATAGCGAAGGTTTAAAGCTAAAAAAATTTAGCGTCTGCTGCAATTGTTCTTTAAAGCTTGGCAAGGCAGTTTGGGTCATAGGATTATTGCAAAATCAATAAATCTATTAAAAAAGGGCGTCACGCATTAAACAAATCAAGAAGGTTATGTCAGTCATTGTGGTTCATTGATTAGTTTTAGTCGTTTGCATTTAATTTACCTTAAAGATTATATAAGGTATTGTTGCTTCATTCTAATACTTTATTAATGACCAATGGGTAAATGTTTAATTTTTTTTAATTATTCTTGACTTAGCTATTTTATCAAAACTTCCTCGACAAAATAAAAAAGGTAAGCATTGGCTTACCTTGATCAACATTTTACAGAGTTTTAACTTTATTGGTTTTTTCAACAATATTCTTTAATAGTAATGTTCTTGATTACACTCAAGCGTCCAATACACGGCGCGCTGTCACGAATTTATTTGCCCAATAGCCAGAATCTAAACTTGTAATAGAAATGCTTTTGCCGGTTGATGGTGAATGAATAAAACGACCTTCACCGATGTACATGCCCACATGAGAGATACGACCACCACCTTGAGAGAAAAACACCATATCGCCTGGTTTTAACTCGCTACGGTTAATACGTTCACCCACTTGCGCCATACTGCCTGAAGTACGTGGCAGATTGATGTTGGCGGTTTGTTTATAAACATACTGCATAAAGCCGCTACAGTCAAAACCACTCGTTGGGCTGGTACCACCAAAACGATATGGCAAGCCGATAAAGTTTTTGGCTTTTGCAATGAGGCTATCTGCTTTTGAGCCACCTTCTGGATTTTGAGAAACAGTTGAGTTAAAGCTACCGAAATATTCTGTGATACCATTGTCGGCATTGGCAGCGGTTGGGGCTAGGCTGAACAAGACACAAGGTAGAGCGGTTAATAAAGTTTTTTGAAGAAAGTTCATAGGGCTTTAATCCGTTCAGAACTTTTATCCGTATATGGGCTATATCAAAATTGATTGCTAGAAGCTAAAAAGTTGATATACGGATAAAAATTACATAACTATTGTATTGGTTACATTCTGTAAAACAACGCCATCATACCAATAAAGTTTTTTGGATGTGGATATCTTTTTTCCATAAAATGTTAAAAAATATTACAATGTAAGCTAATTTGCTTACAGAAAGCTTATAGAAAGTATACAGCAATAATTCGGTAATAAAATCGTTGATTTAACATAACATTGGGTTAAATAACTACCTATTACCCCGTATTTATTTTGGTGTCATGTAAAAAAAGCAGGGGCAATATGTAACTGACCCTGCTTAATAGTTAAGTAAAAACGGCTAAAAATTGTTAAATTGCTGTCTTTTACCCCATTATTCTCACTAATTTCTCGCCCCAAAAATGGCGGTGCCAATACGAACGATGGTGGCACCCGCGGTAATGGCTTGCTCAATGTCGCCGCTCATGCCCATTGACAAAGTATCCCACTGCTCAGGATGTGCATGATAGCGCTTGTTTTGCTCAAAAAGCTGTTGGGTTTTGATAAAGGCAGACGCGGAATTTTTGGCAGGGATAATCATCAGTCCGCGTAATTGCAAGTTGGGTAATTGGCTAATCTCTGTCACCAATTCGGGTAACTGGTTTGGCTGGCAGCCTGATTTACTGGCTTCATCGTCAATATTGACTTCGATACAGATATTGAGTGGCGGGAGCTGTTCACCCCTTTGCTCATTGAGACGCTGGGCAATAATTAAGCGATCGACACCATGCACCCAATCAAAATGCGCTGCCAACTCTTTGGTCTTGTTACGCTGGATATGACCGATATAATGCCACACCAATGGCTGCTCGTTGGCAGTAACGTCTTTGAGTGCGGCGATTTTTGTCACCGCTTCTTGCACATAGTTTTCACCAAAATCCTGCTGACCTTGCTGCGCTAACGTGCGAATCATCCAGTTGGGTTTGGTTTTGGATACGGCAAGTAGTTTGACAGTTGGATTGAGCCTAGCAACGTCAGTTTTCACCTGTTGCCAACGCGCTATCAAGGCTTGGTTTTCAGCGTCTGTTGCGATTGTCGCCAATGGCTGCTGTGCGTCGAATGTTTGCATGGTTAGCTTTTCCTGTTGAACTTTTCCTGTTGATAGTGGACTGGCTTGATGGTTACCGGGTTAAGGTAACGTTTTTTGCACTTGTGACCCCAATTTTCCAATTGAGTTTAACATAAGCTAAAATCAACAAAAAACTATGATCTCTAGTCAGTTTTTTCTGTTTTTTTTGTGGGCGGATGATTATAGTATAGCTATCTTTTTTTCCCGCGGCTTTTTTCTATTGCTGCTTTTGTATTTTCTTGACCCACCTGTAGGATTCGCTATCATGGCAAAGGAATTATCGATTGACGATTTATTGCGTTTTGCATTCAAAAATAAAGCCTCTGACTTGCACATTTCAGCAGGCTTACCGCCGATGATTCGGGTAGATGGTGAAATCACCAAAATCAATATGCCGCCGCTCGATCACCAAAAAGTGCATAGTTTGATTTATGACATCATGAACGACAAACAACGTGCCGATTATGAAGAATTTTTTGAAACCGACTTTTCGTTTGAAATTCCCAATGTGGCGCGCTTTCGTGTCAATGCCTTTAACCAAAACCGTGGCGCAGGTGCGGTATTTCGTACCATTCCGTCTGAGGTATTGACGATGGAGCAGCTTGGGATGGGACCGATTTTTGAGAAAATCTCTAATTACAAACGCGGCGTGGTACTGGTCACCGGTCCAACGGGTTCGGGTAAGTCAACCACCCTTGCGGCGATGATTAACTATATCAATGAAAACCGTAAAGAACATATCTTAACCATTGAAGACCCGATTGAATTTGTGCATCAATCAAAAAAATCCCTTATCAACCAACGGGAAGTCCACCGTGATACCTTAAGCTTTGACGCCGCGCTGCGCTCTGCCCTACGTGAAGACCCCGATGTTATTCTTGTCGGTGAGATGCGTGACCTTGAGACCATCCGCTTGGCATTGACCGCTGCTGAAACAGGGCACTTGGTATTTGGGACATTGCATACCTCATCTGCTGCCAAAACCATTGACCGTGTGGTCGACGTGTTTCCCGCCGCTGAAAAAGACATGATTCGTGCGATGTTATCTGAATCGCTGCAAGCGGTTATTTCGCAATCGCTACTCAAACGCCAAACAGGTGGTCGTGTTGCCGCCCATGAAATTATGATTGGTACGCCTGCGATTCGTAACTTGATTCGTGAAAACAAAGTCGCCCAAATGTACTCTGCCATCCAAACCAGTGCAGGCGATGGTATGACCACACTTGATCAAAGTCTTCGCGAACTGGTCAATAAAGGCGTGATTAGCAAAGAATCGGCGCGCCAATATGCCAAACAACCGGAAAGCTTTATGTAATCACTGTTTTATAGAAACTATCTTATAGAACCAATGCGAGATACCTGTTATGGATTTTGATAAATTACTGCAGCTAATGGTACAAAAAAACGGCTCCGACCTTTTTATCACTGCCGATGCGCCACCATCAATGAAAGTCAATGGTACTATCATGCCAGTCACCAAGTCAGCGCTGACCCCAGAGCAATCGATGACGCTGGTCAAAAGCGTGATGACGCCTAGTCAAATCAAAGAATTTGACGAAACCCTCGAATGCCAGTTTGCCATTAGTGACAAACACCAAAACGCCCGCTTTCGTGTCTCTGCCTTTGTCCAAAAAGACTGTGCGGGCATGGTGCTACGTAAAATTGAAACCAAAATTCCGACGGTAGAGCAACTCAATCTACCGCCCATTTTGAATGAAATTGCCATGAAAAAACGCGGTATCGTGCTACTGGTCGGTGCGACGGGTACGGGTAAATCTACCACGCTGGCAGCTATGATGGGTTATCGCAACGAGAATTCGCGCGATCATATTATCACCATCGAAGACCCGATTGAATACGTCCATGAGCACAAAGGCTGTATCATCACCCAACGCGAAGTTGGCATTGATACCAAATCATTTGAAGCAGGATTAAAAAACACCCTGCGTCAAGCACCTGATGTGATTTTGATTGGCGAGATTCGTACCCGCGAAACCATGGATTATGCCATTCAATATGCCGAAACAGGACACTTGGTGTTTGCCACCCTCCACGCCAACAACGCCAACCAAGCGATTGACCGTATCATTCACTTCTTTGAAGCAGAACATCACGAGCAGATTTTGATGGATTTGTCCTTAAACCTTCGCGCCATTGTAGCGCAGCAATTGATTGCCACCCCTGATGGCAAAGGTCGCCGCGCTGCGATTGAAATTTTGCTCAATTCGCAACTGATTGGGGACTACATCCGTAAAGGGGAAATCCACGAAATTAAGCCCGTCATGAAACGCTCTCGCGAACTTGGCATGCAAACCTTTGACCAAGCGTTGTTTGATTTGTATGAAAACGGCGAAATCACCTACCGCGATGCCATCAAACACGCTGACTCACCCAATGATTTACGCCTACTCATTAAGCTGGAGAGTAAATCAGCCAATAAAATTGATGAAAATGAACTAAATTTTTCATTGCAATCTGACGATAATAGCGCACCAAATGAGAAATCCATGTTCTAACAAAAGGCTATCGTCTTATAATCACAGTAACTGTGTAACACAAAAAAGGCTCAGATTGAGCCTTTTTTATCTAATTTACACTTTTTCCCAAAATCACCACATCCGCTATAAAGCCTTGCATATCACAAACTTGCTTAAACTTGCCCCATGGCTCAAATCCTAGCTTCTCAAACATCGCAAGGCTCGGTGTATTATGCGCAAAAATCAGCGCAACCACTTGCTGCACGCCACAACTTGGCGCAACTTCGATTAAATAATTCACCAACGCCTTACCCACGCCTTGCCCTTTGGCTTCCTCTGCCACATAGATACTGATTTCAGTACTGATATGATAGGCGGGACGCGCGTATAAATCAGACAAACTGCCCCAACCGACGATTTCACCTAAGCTAGTTTGAGAGCTAGTTTCGGAGCGAGTCTGGGCAACCACCAACGGACGATTGCCCGTATGAGTGTCAAACCACGCTTGCCTATCTGCCACGCTCACAGGCTGTAAATCTGCCGTGGCTTGCTTACCTGCGATACTTTGGTTATAAATTTCAACGATGCGCGGTAAATCATCAATCGCAGCTAGGCGAATACTAAGGTTGTGATGCGCTGCAAACATAGCGACTCCAAAATTGAACCAAAAAATGCGGCTAAAATTTGCCGAAAAATCTTATTAGCGCGTATGTTAACAACATTTTTACTTTATAATAAGCGATTTCATAAAATTAATAGTTTGCGATGCTCATGAACGTAATTGACTTATCTGACTGGCTAAAGAGTCCAACCCTATTACCTGATTCGGTACTTACGATTGGTAATTTTGATGGGGTACATTTGGGTCACCAAGCGATGCTAGATAAAGCCAAATCTTTGGCAAAATCTCAGCAACTTGCCAGTATGGTGATGATATTTGAACCACAGCCGCGTGAGTTTTTTAGCCCCCAAACCGCCCCTGCAAGGCTCACCAATTTGGCAGAAAAAACCCAATTGATTGCTGAACATAATATCGATAGCTTGATTGTGGCAAATTTTGATAATGACTTTCGGAATTTATCGGCACACGACTTTGCCAAAATGTTGGTCAAATTAAACGTGAAGCGCTTGGTATTGGGGGATGATTTTCGCTTTGGGCATGACCGCACTGGCGATAGTGAGTTTTTGCGTGCGTTTGGCTTGCCTGTGCAAATTTTGCATACCGTGACCGACCATGCGCATCAAGATGAGCGTGTCAGCTCAACCCGCATTCGAGACTGTTTGCAACAAGGGGACTTGGCAACGGCAAAGCATCTGCTAGGGCGAGATTATGCGATTACTGGCATGGTGGAACATGGCGATAAAATCGGTCGCACGCTTGATTTTCCCACCGCCAATATTGCGCTAAACCGCATCAAGCCTGCCCTGCATGGGATTTTTGCGGTGTCGGTGACCGCTACCGATGGCACAGATTTATCAACACTGGGGAAAAATACTAGCTGTTATAAAAAGCAGGGCGTGCAAGGACTCACCAAAGGCAGTTTGTTTGGCGCTTGCAATGTCGGTACGCGTCCTGCCTTAAAAGATAAAAATAAATATGGGGTGGAATGGCGACTGGAAGTCAATTTTCCGAAGTTTGATGGGGATTTGTACGGCAAAGAGCTGACGGTGACGTTTTTGCATTTTTTACATGGGGAAATTAATTATCCAAGCCTTGACGCGTTAAAACAAGGCATTGCCCAAGACGTGGTGGATTTACTTGACTGGCGTGAGCAGCAAGCCTTTGCAAAATCAGTCCCTTAGGCTGATGGGCATTGCTATCCTTCAGCAACTATCTTTAGCTTTTTTAACTATTTTTAGCGTTGATAGCTATTTTGGTGAGTGAGATTTTTTTATGACAAACTTACCAAAATCAAGCATGAGATAAGCCAAACCACGCTTTGTCAATCTGCCAATTTTAACATATAATACCCTGTTATCAATTTTTACCTTTTGCACTTTTTATATTATAGAATACCGAGAGTTACATGACCGACAACACTGACAATCAGTCAATCGACTATAAAGATACCCTAAACCTTGCCGATACCGTATTTCCCATGCGTGGCGACCTTGCCAAACGCGAACCTAAATGGCTAGAACAATGGTTTGCCGATGATGTGTATGCCCAAATTCGTCGCGCGCGCCAAGGTCGTGAAAAGTATGTATTGCATGACGGCCCTCCCTATGCCAACGGTCAGATTCACTTGGGTCACGTGGTGAATAAAGTGCTCAAAGACATGATTGTCAAATACAAGACGCTTGACGGTTATGACGCGCCGTATGTACCGGGCTGGGATTGTCATGGGTTGCCGATTGAGCAAAAGGTAGAAGGCATTGTCGGTAAAGTGGGTCAACCCCATAAAGACAAAAGCAAAAACGGTGCTATCGTGACGTCAACCGAGTTTCGCGGTGCTTGCCGTGATTATGCCAAAAGCCAAATTGACCTGCAAATGGTTGACTTTAAACGCTTGGGTGTACTGGGTGACTGGGAAAATCCTTATCTGACCATGAACTTCAAGCAAGAAGCTGATACGGTACGCGCCTTGGCAGAAATCTACAAAAACGGGCATATCACTCGCGGTATGAAGCCGGTGAATTGGTGCTTGGATTGTGGTTCGGCGCTCGCGGAAGCGGAAGTGGAATATGAAGATAAAAAATCCGATGCGATTTATGTCGGTTTTGATGTCGTCAACCGTGAAGCATTGGCAGCGACTAAAGCGATTGATGGCGCTTTGCAGGCGGTGATTTGGACCACCACGCCTTGGACGTTGCCTGCCAATCAGGCGATTACCGCAAGCTCTGAGCTAGAGTACTCCGTGGTAAAAGTGACGTTTAACAAACAAGCATTTGCTATTCCTACCACGCTTGACACGCCTAATTATTTACTTCGCCGTTTAACCAAAGATGATAAAACCGCCTTACAGGCAAGTGCATCTGACCCCTTAATTTGGGAATCGTTACCGGAAAAACGCCACGAACCTGCCGTATTTGAGCCGTATTTCAAAAAAGCCCTTGAACAAAAAGCCTTTGCGATTGTCGATAAAAAAACCAATAACATTATCGGCACGACCCGTTTTTATGATGATAATGTTGAAGAAAATTCGATTGCCATTGGCTACACCTTTTTGACCCGTGAGTATTGGGGATCAGGGGCAAATGCTGAAATTAAATCGGCTATGCTAAACCACGCCCAACCGCAGCGAGAAACGATTTGGTTTCATGTTGCCCCCGATAATCAGCGTTCTGCCAAAGCGTTAGAAAAAATTGGCGCAACTTATCAAAAAACCGCTGACAACGGTTTGGGCGAGCGCTTGTTTTATCACATGGCAGGCGAAAAACCACAGCCGAAAATCAGCCATTTAATTGTCGCTTACAATTTAGTTGCGCATTTAATGAGTGTGTTTAACGCCAAAGAATACAGTGTGTTGGCGACCGTGAAAGGCGATGCGTTAACTGTACTTAAAGCCCAGCATCCACTGATTGCCGAGCGCCAAGTGCCGATTATCACAGGCGACCACGTGACGGCAGATAGCGGTACGGGTTTAGTACACACTGCGCCCGCGCACGGTGTCGATGACTATATGGTCGGTCAAAAATTTCACTTGCCTACCGAAAACCCAGTTGCAGGTAATGGCGTGTATTTGCCTGAAGCCAAAGTTTTTGTCGGCGAACATATTTATAAAGCGCAACCAAAAATTATCGAAACGCTCAAAACCAGTGGCCATTTACTCAAGCATGACGTGATTACTCACAGCTATCCGCATTGCTGGCGACACAAAACGCCGATTATTTTCCGTTCAACGCCACAATGGTTTATCAACATGGAAAGCCAAGGTCTGCGTGAGCAAGCGTTGACCGATATTCCAAAGGTGGTATGGACGCCCAGTTGGGGACAAAATCGCATCGAATCGATGATGCATGGTCGCCCAGATTGGTGTATCAGCCGCCAACGTACTTGGGGCGTGCCGATTGCCTTTTTTATCCATAAAGACACCGGCAATTTGCACCCAAATACGGCTGAGCTGATGGAAAAAGTTGCGCAAGTGATTGAGCAAGGTGGTGTGGAAGCGTGGTTTGATGCCGCGGCTGAAGACTTTATCGGGGATGATGCTAAAGAATATCAAAAATCGACCGATACGCTAGATGTCTGGTTTGACTCAGGGTCAACCAATTTTACCGTGCTCGCCAATCGTCCTGATTTAGCCAATCCTGCGGATTTATACCTTGAAGGCTCTGACCAACATCGGGGTTGGTTCCAGTCGTCGCTTTTGGTGAGTGAAGCGATTTATGGTCGTCCACCGTACAAGCAAGTGTTGACGCATGGGTTTACCGTAGATGCCAAAGGCTATAAATTATCAAAATCCAAAGGCAATACCAAAGGCTTTGAGCCGCAAGAACTTGCCAATAAATATGGTATTGATATCGTGCGTCTATGGGTCGGCTCCAGTGACTACCGTTACGAGATGGCGGTATCGACTGAAGGCTTTGCGCGCACTACCGATATGTATCGCCGTATTCGTAACACCATTCGTTTTTTACTAGCAAATACAGACGACTTTGACCCAGCGACCGACATGGTGGATGCTAGCAATATGGTCAGCCTTGACAAGTACATTTTAAAACGCGCCGAGGCAGTACAAGCTGACATTCGTCAATCTTATACCAACATGGATTTTCACCAAGTGTGTCAAGCGGTGGTGGGTTTTTGTTCACAAGATTTGGGCGGTTTTTATTTAGACATCATTAAAGATCGTCAATACACTACCAAAGCCAATGGTGAAGCGCGCCGCTCAGCACAAACCGCGATTTATCATATTGCCCATGCGTTACTGCGCTGGATTGCACCGATTTTGTCATTCACCGCACAAGAAGCCTGGGAAATCTTAAAAGGTCCGCATACAAGCCATGGCAATGGTTACATCTTTACCGAAGAGTGGTATGAATTCCCACCAGTGGTATTGGATGACGTGAGCGAATCGGATTGGCAAGCGATTTTGAATGTCAAAGAAACCGTTAACAAAGCCTATGAAATTGCACGCACCGATAAAGTGATTAACGCCAATTTATCGGCCAATGTCACCGTGTATGCACCAGATACTACCATGGCGTCACTCAATCGATTAGGCGATGAACTCAAATTTGTGTTGATTTCAAGCCAAGCCAATGTAGCGGCATTAACCAACCAACCAAGCGATGTGACCTATAACGATGAAGCCACTGATTTAAATAACCAAGTTGCGGTAGTGGTCAAGCCTGCCACGGGTGAAAAATGTATCCGCTGTTGGCACATTCGTGAGGATATCGGCATCAATCCTGCCCATCCAGAAATCTGTGGTCGCTGCGTCGAGAATGTCGAAGGTCAAGGCGAGGTGCGTCATTATGCCTAATACACAGGCAACCACTGCTGCCACTCATTCATCCACTACCCTACCCATCAACGGCAACAAAGCCATGATGTGGTATGGTATTGGGGTTTTGGTAATGATTATTGACCAACTCACCAAGTTGTACTTTGAGCACAACTACCAGCTGTACCAAACCACGGCGATTATTGAGCCGATTTTTAACTTTACCCTTGCCCACAACTATGGCGCGGCGTTTAGTTTTTTGGCAGATAAAGGCGGCTGGCAAAAATGGCTGTTTAGTGGACTGGCACTGGCTGTTTCCTTTGGTATCATGGCGTATCTACGCAAAATACCCCAACAAGCTAAATTATTGGCTTTGGGCTTATCATTGGTGCTGGCGGGCGCTTTGGGCAATTTGATTGATCGGGTACGTTTGGGCTATGTGATTGACTTCTTGCATGTCCACTATGGCAATGCGTGGCATTTCCCAATTTTTAATATAGCTGATGTGGCGATTAATATTGGCGTTGCGTTGATTTTAATCGATGCGTTTTTATTAGAATCCAAACGTAACACCCTTTAATTTTTAGATGGATGAACAACCGCATGAATCATGACATTATTACGCCAAACGAACAAACCCGCATCACTCAAGACTCAACCGTTGATTTGCATTTTGAGGTCAGCTTAGAAAATGGCACCGTCATCGACTCAACCTTTGAGCGTGGCGAACCTGTTCGCTTGGTGGTGGGTGATGGCAGTCTGCTTGAAGGGTTTGAGAAGGTACTCATCAACTTGACAGCGGGTGACACGCGCACTGCATCGCTGTCGCCTGAGGAAGCATTTGGTGAATGGAACCCTGACAACGTACAGACTTTTAGTCATGCGCAGTTTGCCGTGACGGGCAATCTGCCTGAAGTCGGTACCATGATAGAATTTGAAGATAAAGGCAAAACCACGCTCGTGGGTGTGGTCAGTGACGTCACTGAAGACGCCATCAAAGTGGATTTTAATCATCCATTGGCAGGTCAAAATATACTGTTTAAAGTGCAGATTTTTAGAGTGACCCCTAAAGACAGTAAAGGTATCACACTAAGCTGACCTTAAGCTAAATGGAAGTTTTCAATAAAACCCGCTGATTAACTCTCAACGGTTTTTATTTTTACAGTTTATCAATTAACCGTTTGGGTATCATCGTCTGCCGCATCACCTTGTTTAGCGTCTGATTGTTCTGCCAGTGTTGCGCGCTGCTCAAAACGTTCGCCCGTCGCTTTAATACCCCACACCAATTCCACAAACGCGCGGTTATTGATGAGCGGCTCATCTTCGATAATCAAGAAATAGCCCGTTTTGTTGATCCATAAAAACACAATACTGGTATTGGGCATTAGCATATCAATACTGGTAAAAAATGACACCCCATAGCCATGTACCGCCCAACCGCGCTGCTGTTGGCGCTCTAAAAAGCCATAAAAATCGGCGGCGGCTACCGACAGCGTCTCTGCTTCTTGCTGGGTAAAGCCCATTTTTGCTAGACAAAAGCCTTCATCGGATGCAATTACGACACGGCGACTACCCGATAGACTCGCTGCTACATATTTTAAGAAATTATCCAGCTGCACGTGCGGAGCGACCACCCGCTTGTCAATGGTCTCAATCCACCCTTCTTCGATAAACATATCCAGCCAAGTGTCACTATAACGCTCACCCCATTCCCGCGCCGTCATACTTTGTTCAGGTGCAAGCACCGCTTGCAAGGCTAGTTGCTGCTCTGAGGGATTGGCGCTTGAAAAACCATGCAATACCCCAGCAGGCGTTAAAATTACATAGGTGTCGTTTTGTTCTGGCATGGTGTTTTCCTTAAATTTTGATAGACGGCAAAGGTAATGTTGTATGATAGCGTTGGTGAATGCAAAAGCTCATTTATTGGTTGGGTTACCAATTTATCGGTTGGGCTGCTAAATTATCGAGTCGGTTAAGGTTAAGCAGCTTGCTTGGCAAAATATTCTTTGGTCTCAAGCCATTTGTCATTAAAGTCCCATTTGTTTTTTGACATTTCCCACCAAACCATGCTAAATGCCAATCGGTCATGACAAACAAGACAATGGTTAAAGAATTCTTCTTCGATTTCGGCAATTTGTTCGGCTTGGTCTTCAGGGTCTTCTTCTTCCATGATATCTAATAACGCAGCAATCGTCGTTTGTGCCACTACTTTTGAGTCATCGGTGGACACACGCATTTGGTGTTGATAAGTGACTATTGAAGGCGATACCAATACACTCCAGCGCGTGGCGAGATGGCTTACTTTAAACACATACTCACCATGATTGACGCATTGGTCAAACCCTTGTAGCAGCGTTGGCGTTAGTTTTTCTCTGACTTGGTTGAGCATACGGTCGCCAAAATAGGGCACGTCAAACCAACAACCATAAAACATATCGGCTAACGCACCTTGCAACGGCTCTTTTTCATCAAGCTCCATCGCTGCCATGATGCGACTGGTGTGGATATCCATGTTCATCGGTTGGTCAATCACTTGTCGACTATAGAGACGAAAACTAAGCCAATGTTTTTGAAATTTTCTACGATTACGATTCGACAATGAATACATGCTGATTCCTCAAAAAATTAGCCTAATTATATAAAAAGTTATGTGACAAGGGTGAGGTATTAATGACTAGCGCTGTGAAAAACTGCCGCATTTATCCCCTACTATACTATTAAACCCGATTGCAATCAAAACGCTTCAGCATAAAAAAAGCGCAACTCCCTCTAAACATGAATTGCGCTGTTGGGCAAGATGATAAGCTTGACCGATTAATCCAATAAGGTATCCATTAAATCAATCATAAACTCGCCGTCTTCTTGGGTCATCGGCTCAAAACCGTCGCTCATCCCCAGTTCTTGTAAGACTTGTTCACCCTCTGCGGTGTCTTTTAAGCTTAATAAAGCATCGATAAATGGCTCACTGTCGGCAAAACTCTCTTTAACCAGTAACACATGGCTGATATCGCTCAAATCACTTTCAATCAATACCTGCATCTGCGATAAAGTCAAGCGTGACAAGCTATGATAAACTTCTGATAAAAAGAATGCCGCATCGGCTTCGCCTTTAATCAAATTACGCGCAGCGGCTTGGTAAGTCTCGGTAACTTTCCAAGTAATGTCCGTTTCTAACAAATCCACGGCTTCTAGCAGACGAAGCCCAATCAATTTGACATCACGGTTGTCTGCCATGGCAATGGTGCAGCCTGCTTTTAAATCATCAAGTGCTGCAATGCCGCTATCGGCTTTTGCAGCAATCACCATTTCATCAGATTTGCCCAGTGGACGCGCCACCGCGCGATAACCTTGCTCCCGAATCATTGTCGCTGCGTCAAAGGGATTGGCATAGATAATATCCACGTTTTGCGCTTGGATTAAGTCGTTTTGTTCATGCGCAGACGCGGGTGTCAGTAAGTGAATGTGAATGCCGGATTTTTTTTGTAGCAGTGTATTGAGCATATGCCACCCTGCAAAACGCTCAGGCGCGAAGTCAGGCGCAATGAGTAAATTAATTGTCATTAGGCTTGCTCCTCTAGCATTTTGCGATACAGTGCTTCAGCTTGCGCGATTTTGCTGCGTGATGGTTTGCGTCGTACCGACGTATAGCCAACCGTTTCGCCATGGCGGATATTGGGCACAGCTGTCGCATACACCCAGTAGTAGCTACCATCTTTGCACAAGTTTTTGACATAGCCATGCCATTTTTTGCCCGCTTCGACGGTTTGCCACAAGTCTTTAAAGGCAGCTTTGGGCATTTGTGGATGTCGCAAAATATGATGCGGTGCGCCAATTAATTCATCACGGCTATAGCCACTGATATCCACAAAGGCGTCATTGGCGTGGGTGATAATGCCATCTAAATCCACGCGTGAAACGATAAGTTTGCCATCGGGGTAAGGTAGCTCGTTTTCGGTGGTATAAACGACACGACTTAAGCCATCTGAGTAAGTCAGACGATGCGCTGTGGCATCGCCCGCCGGTTTGTCCATATCGGGTAATTGTACAGATTTCATTACCTCTCCTTATAAATTTTTGATGGATAAATTTTTGATGGATAAATTTTTGATAGATAAATTTTTGATTGAGTCACGGTTGCGAATACGGGTGATAGGCTGACAAAGTTAAGCTCTTTGTAAGTTTTAGATAAGTTTTGATAAGGCTTCAGCCGCACGCTTCATATCCAAGAACACTAGACCCAATTTGGCATTTGGTTTGGTCAAAATGGTCAATACCGCTTCTGTACCCGATGCCGACATAATCACATAGCCTTTTTCGCCTTGCACCATGACGCGTTCGATACTGCCACGCGCTAGTTCTCGACCTGCACGGTCACCCAGTGATAGTAGCGCCGCTGACATCGCACCGACACGGTCTTCATCAATGCCTGCTGGCAATGCTGACGCAATCATCAAACCATCGGTTGAAATCAGCGCAGAGGCTTCTACATCCGCTGAAGAACTGTTTAGGTCATTTAAGATTTGTTGGAACATATCGGTACGCATATCAAGAACCTTTTTAGTAAACAAATTTAGAGGGTTAGTGAAAAAATTTAGGGGTTGGTGAAAAAATTTACCGGTCAAAATAACCACAAGCTTGCACTCATCTAATCGGTATTAAACTCACTCGTCATTGTGGCGGGCAGATTGTAAAAATAACGGTACAAAATAATCGTATAAAAATGACCGTGCACAAATAGATGACAAACGTTGTCCAGTGACGGTTTGATTAAGCGTGGCTCATAGGTGATTGATGCAGGTTAATGGTTTAACCGCTGTAGCGACTATTTAATCGCAAGTGATTGTCACATAACGTTTTGTTGTACATATGATAACAGATTTGATGAAATTTTTACATTTTATTACAATACAATGAGACTGAAAAATTTTAGTGAGCGTCTGTGATATTCACATAATAAAAAAAGCCAAGGTGATGGCAACTTGGCTTTTACAGTTAACAATAACCGTAACGATTAAGGTTTTTTAGCGTGAAGCACTTGCCCATGCAAACGCGCCAGTCCATCCACCATGCGCTGCTGCAAGATAGCGGTAATTTCATTTCGGGTTTTACCCGCAGGGTCAATGGCTGCTAATGGCAACACATACGCTTTGGCAGGGGGGTTATCAAGGACACGTTTGACGCTATCTATCAAGCTAATATCGCCATAATATGGAATGTTTTGGTCAAGTTCGCCATCTTGGTTGACATAGCAAATCACAATCGGTTGAATGAGCACTTGGCTGTCCATCGCAGACTGCAACAAGTTGCCATAAATACGTTTAATCGCTGTGCCGTCTGTGGTGGTCGCTTCTGGGAAAAAAACCACGGGTGAGCCTTGTGATAAAAACTCACTCATCTGCTCACTGATTTTACTAGTATCGCCCGAACCGCGCTGGATAAATAAAGTATGGGCGGTGGTCGCCATCCAGCCAATCACCGGCCAATTCGCGATTTCGGCTTTGGATAAAAAGAAGGTCGGTACAATACTACCCACCACAGGGATATCAAGCCAAGAGATATGGTTGCTCGCCCATAGTGCGTGATGCGTCGGTATTGGCTCAAGTGCAATCACCTCAATGCCTAACGCTTTAAGCGATTTTTTACAGAATTTTTGAATCAATTGGATGATTTGCTGATTATCGGGATTTGGTGTGTGGCTAATCTGCCACGCATAGCCAATACCTGTTTGAATCGCTGCCATTAAATTCATAACGCGCTTGATGCGTTGCCACTGGGTCGCCAAATTTTTTTTACTGTAGGTAGCAGGTTGTCGCAGTTGTTTTGCTGTTTCGCTAAGTAGGCTACTGATCGTCAGCGCTGATGGCGCGGTTTTACGGTTAGATTTTTGCATAAGGTAAATATGTGAGTGAAAAATTGTGGAGGTAGTATAGCAAATTATTGGGCACACGGCTTATTAGGTCGGTTTGAGTTTTAAAGGTCAGCAAATAGGGTTTATCTTGTTTAAGATTACCACCTTTGCCTTTTTCAATAAACAAGTTAGTGCAAATAGTGCTGATAGCGCGGTTTGACTTGTTCAAACGGCAGCCAAACAAACACATCGGCACAATCAAACTCAGGGTCATAACAAGCCGCTGCGCCCAGACTACAGCCCATTTTGACGTACATTTTTAACAGCGCTGGCAAGGCAAAATTTTGCGGATTCGCCAAGTCCACATCAGCCACTTGCGCCAAATCGATAGCGGATAATTTGTCTTCTGGCAATTTACGGGTCACTTTGACATCTAGTTTGGTGCTATCAAGCTGATGATCTAACCAGTTTTGCACGTTGCCCTCTTCTATCGGAACTGAGGCACAGCCCATAAACGCATTGACATTGTAAGCTTTGGCGACTGCCGCGATGGATTCCCATAAATGATTAATCGTGGTAATACCTCGGTAATCTGGGTGCACACAGGTACGACCGATTTCTAGCACATTATACGGGTAATCATCGAGCAAGCGACCCAGTCTAAACTCATGCTCGCTATAAAACTGCCCAGCCTTTATCGCGCCGTTTTTATCGAGTAAGCGGGTGGTTGCCACCGCGAGTGGTTGCCCAAAGCTATCTTGTTTGGTTTCGTCATACACTACCACATGGGTGCAATAGTTATCAAAATCATCCCGATCTAGCGGCTGCTCTGAGCTTGGATGAAATCCCGCAAAACTTACTGAAAACGCTTGGGTAAAGGTCAAAGTACGTAGGCGCTGGGCATTGAGTAAATGCTGCTCGGTTTGTAGCGAAAACTTATCCTCACTCACGTTAATAATCACTGACTTAAATAACGGGCGATGACGCGCACTTGTGCGGCTAAGCGTTGGCTTGACCAGCGGTGCTAGCGTCTCTACCACGGGCATGTCAGCAAAATTATGTGCCAGCAACTGCGCAATCAACTGGGTATTAAAAAGACTATCAACAGGATAAGTGGCGATATCTTCGTATAATTTGGCGCCATTATTTTGTTCTACAAAATTAGTTTGTTCTACAAAATCAGTCATCTTACTGTTACCTATGGTGGTTTTTGCTATGGCATTGGCCATCTGCTGAGCGAAAAATGCCTTAGCTTGTCGTTGATGCATTCTCAAAGCTACAAAGCCCCCATCATCTAATTGGATGGTTAGTCAGTCTGGATGAATTCAGTATGCGTAACACCAGTGTCGTTTCAATGACGTTTTCATGGCAAAACCATGACCAAAGCTTGGTCTTTACCCCCGTTTTAAGTTACTAATTGTAAATTTGACTAAAAGTTCTGCAAAAAAACCTTATATTGATATACATAATTCATCTATCGTGTCTAGCGCTTTTTTTAACGCGGCTGTCGATTATTTAAGCGAATGTTTAACTTAATAGACTCAGATAATATACTTGGATATAGACACATTTTTACACTCACAACGAAAGGATAAATCATTGGAGTATTTTGAGCGTTATGAAGGTGGTGAAAAAGCCATCTTAGTCCATTTAAATATTACCCATCTCAATGACCCAGACGATTTGGAAGAATTTGAATTACTGGTGGATTCAGCAGGGGCACAAAAACAAGCCTTGGTCACAGGTACGCGGTCCAAGCCTGACGCCAAATACTTTGTGGGTACGGGTAAAGCTGAAGAAATCGGGGAACTTGTCAAACAATATGAGGCAGATATCGTCATTTTTAACCATAGTTTGACCCCATCGCAGGAACGCAATATTGAGCGCTTGGTGCAGTGCCGTGTGCTTGACAGAACAGGTCTTATCTTGGATATTTTTGCCCAGCGTGCGCGAACGTATGAAGGTAAACTGCAAGTTGAGCTTGCCCAGCTTAATCACTTAGCGACTCGCTTGGTACGCGGCTGGACGCACTTGGAGCGCCAAAAAGGCGGTATTGGTCTGCGCGGTCCAGGCGAAACCCAGCTTGAAACCGATAGACGCTTGTTACAGGTGCGTGTTGGGCAACTCAAAGCCAAGCTTGATAAGGTCAAACAAACCCGCGCGCAAGGTCGTGCCAAACGCCAAAAATCATCGGTGCCGACAATTTCACTGGTCGGTTATACCAATGCGGGTAAATCCACCTTGTTTAATACCCTGACCCATGAAAACATCTATGCTGCCAATCAGCTATTTGCGACGCTTGACCCGACGCTACGGAGTGTGTCATGGTCGGGCGTGGGTAAGGTGGTACTTGTCGACACGGTCGGTTTTGTTCGTCATTTGCCGCATGAGCTAGTGGAAGCCTTCCATGCCACGTTAGAAGAAACCTTAGAGGCAGATTTGTTGCTGCATGTCATTGATAGTCACCGTGAAGACATGCATGAGCAAATCGCCGCGGTACAATCCGTGTTAGCGGAAATTGACAATCAAGTGCCTGTGCTAAATGTGTTTAATAAAATTGACCTCACAGGTGAGCCGCCGCACATCGGTTATAGTGATAAAGCCAAGCCCAATAGGGTGTATGTCTCTGCCCATGAGCAATTAGGAATTGAGCAACTTACCCTTGCCGTGCAGCAGTTATTGGTAGGTCAATTACAGCGGTTTGAATTAACCTTACCCGCCAATTTTGGACAATTGCAACACGAATTGCATAAGTTAGAAGTGATTGAAGACCTCAGCTACGATGAAACAGGTCAAACTAAACTGACTGCCATGATGTCGTTGGACAAGCTTAAGCAGTTGTTGGGTGAATTTGGTATCGGACCTGAAGAAGTGTTGTCGCAAGCGCAAGCCAAACTACTTGCGCCAGTGCTTGAGCCATTTGAACAACTACTACAGCAGCAACCATTGGATACTGCCGACTAGACATAGTTTTGTAACCATTGACACCATCAGACCTGCGTCAAAATTTAAGTTGGTGCAGGTTTTTTTTGGCTGAATAAATGACCGTAAAGCCCGATAAACTGCGCTGATTGGCGATAAGTTGATTAAATCTTAAAAATATATTCTTCAATTTGTCATTCTTTTGTCATGTCGCCCATTACGCTATCAGGTTTTTTTCAGTTATGTTGGGGGTCATTTGAGTTTATTTTTTATCAATATCAAACATTTAGGTTATTTTCCCCAATTTATGTGGATAACCATGTGGATAACTTCTGACTTGACAACAATAAACCGCATATCACTATAGGTTATCTCTAAATTGGTTATTTTTTAACCAATTATTTTAGTTATATAAATCATAGAGTTATATTTTTTTGCAAAGTGCAAGCAAAAAATTTTACTTTTTTTTTAAGTTTTAAGGCTTGAAAATTTGACAGTTTTTATGGCTAAAAATTTTGAACCCCTGTTTTTCTAATCCTTCGTATCCACTCCAAAAGGTCTACAAGTTTTTTGGCAATTTATTCCATTTTTTCCTTTATCTGATTTTTTGTAAACTTTAACCAGTTTTTGACAGATTTATGGTATATTTCATGCCAATTCTTTTATAATATTGTTATCAAATGTCATTGAAACATAACGAATTTTATCTTTTTATGTCAGTTTAAAGCCTTACGCTGACCTCAAATTCTATAGTCATCTGCTTTACCGTGACGTATTGTCAAAAATTTAACATAGGTATATTTATGGTATTGTTTGCAAAGAAACCTCGCCTGGCCTATTTGCTATCGGCTTCCCTACTGTCATTGGGTGGTTTGGCAAGTATGGATGCAGCGAACGCTGGCAATATGTATGTGTTTAAAGATAGCAATGGTCAGGTACTATTGACCAATGTAGTCAGCAACAATCGCCCTGCAGGAAATAATTTCCAAAATTTTACCAAAAAAGTCAAAGTGACTTATTACGCGGATACCAATGTGCATAGTTATAGCAATTGGGGCGCCAATGAAGCTGCCGTACCTGCCAGTGCACGTGGCAATAAAAATAGCTACGATAGTATGATTGTGGCTTCTGCGCTGCGTCATGGGGTTGACCCTGCATTGATGAAAGCCATGATGCATACTGAATCAGGTTTTAATCCCAACGCACGCTCACCTGTTGGGGCACAGGGGTTAATGCAATTAATGCCTGCGACAGCTAGGCGATTTGGTGTGTATAACGCTTGGAACCCTGCTGAGAACATCGAAGGCGCGGCAAAGTATTTAAAATTTTTACAAAACCGTTTTGGTAATATTCAGCATGTGATAGCAAGCTATAATGCCGGTGAAGGCAACGTCAGTAAATACGGCGGTATTCCCCCATTTCGTGAAACCCGTGACTACGTACAACGGGTGTTAAGCCGCTACAACAACCTATATCGCAATGACCCCAACCTGCGCTCTAGTACTAGCAGCAATGGCTTTCAAAATGTTAGCTATAATTCATCAAACTCTTATACGATTGTCCGCTAACAAACGTGTCTATAAGCCCAAAGCCAGAAGCCCAAAGCCAGAAGCACAAAGCCAGTTTAATACTGGCTTTTTTTATGTTACAAATTTATGCTACTTTTCCCTTTAATTTGTTGCATTAAACGCTATTATACTAAATATCATAGTCAACTTGTTGTTGATAAGTATATTTAATCGTTTGATTATCCTTAGGAAACCGTCATGTTACGAATTGGCTTATTTCTTTTAACTAACCTAGCGGTAATGGTGGTGTTTGGTATCGTCATGAACATCATCGCGCCAATGCTAGGGTTCAATTTGGGCGGCACAGGTACGACTAGCCTGCTGGTGATGTGTTTCATCTACGGTATGATAGGGTCGTTCGTATCGCTGTTAATGTCAAAATGGCTCGCCAAACGCTCCACAGGTACGCAAGTCATTGAACAGCCTGCTACCCAGTTGGAAGTTTGGCTGGTCGAAACGGTTCGCCGTTTAGCGCAAAACGTCAATATTGATATGCCAGAAGTGGGTATCTTTGATAATCCATCACCCAATGCCTTTGCGACAGGTTGGAATAAAAACAAAGCTTTGGTTGCGGTATCGACTGGGCTACTGCAATCGATGAGCCAAGAAGAAGTCGAAGCGGTACTTGCCCATGAGATTGGTCACGTTGCCAATGGTGATATGGTGACCTTAGCGCTTGTGCAAGGGGTGGTTAACAGCTTTGTGATGTTCTTTGCGCGCATTGTGGGGCTATTTGTAGATCAGGCGATATTTAAAAATGACAGCAATTCACCTGGTATGGGCTATTACATTACCAGTATGGTGTTAGATATTGTGTTTGGTATTGCCGCGCAAGCAGTGGTGATGTGGTTCTCTCGTTATCGTGAATACCGTGCGGATGAAGCAGGCGCGCGTTTGGCGGGTAAATACAACATGATTGCTGCGCTTGAAGCGTTAAAACCTGCCAGCCAGCATCCTGACTATATGCCACAAGGCATGAAAGCCTTTGCGATTAATGAAGGTAAAGGGGGCTTTAGTTTTTCCCAGTTATTTGCCAGCCACCCTTCCCTTGATGACCGTATTGCCCATTTACAAAAATTGGCTAACTAAACATTTGAGTATTTGAGCACTAAAAAACCCAATCAAATGATTGGGTTTTTTAATTAGCTTTTACTACACTTAAAAAATACCTTTAACCGTATTAAAATGACTTATTTGGTCAGTTTTTGCGCATCCATGGCATCTTTGTGTAGAAGGGTGTTGAGCTCATCGATGATTTCAATCCAACCTGCATCTGCATGATATTCGTCTTTTAAAAATTTACGTTGGCTGTCACTCCAAAAAGGCGCATCGCTCAGCTCGACTGACTGTGGCAGTTGGTGATTTTGGATAAAAGCTTCAATTGATGCATCATCGCTGTCCATGCCCATTTGCTCAAACAACATATTAATGTTTCTTTCGCCATCTGTCATCATTGTGGTTCTCCTAGTACTCTAAAAAGTATCAACGTTTAAAAGTAGCAATATTTATTTTAATGTCATTATTTTTTAGCACTCATTTTATTCAAAATTATCAAAAAAGTGCCATGGGTTATTGTTACCGTTAGCATTGTAGCCAAAATTGGGTAAAAAAAATGTGATTTGATTGTATAGTGTGGTTATTTCATGTAAAAAGACCAGCCTTATGAGGCTGGTTTTTTTGGTTAAAACATTCTAACCTAATTAGTTAGGTAATAAGTGGCTTACCGCATCACGCTCTTCAGCGAGCTCAGTTTCGGTGGCTTTCATTTTTTCTTGTGAGAAAGCCGCTGAAACATCTAGCCCTTCAACGATTTTCCAATCACCATTTTGGCAAGTACATGGGAATGAATAGATAAGACCTTTTTGGATACCGTATTCACCGTTTGAGTAAACACCCATAGATACCCAATCATTCTCGTCAGTGCCTAGTGCCCATGAACGAATGTGAGCAATGGCAGCGTTTGCAGCAGATGCCGCTGATGAGGCACCACGTGCTTTAATGATAGCAGCACCACGTTGTTGTACGTTAGGGATATAAGTACCTTCGTACCAGTCACGTTGTACTTGCTCTAGGGCAGGTTGACCTTTTACCGTAGTGAAAGTCAAATCTGGGTACTGGGTTGAAGAGTGGTTACCCCAAATGATCATTTTTTTGATGTCATTCACAGTGGTTTCAGTTTCTTCTGCCAATTGCGCCATACCACGGTTGTGGTCAAGACGTGTCATCGCTGTAAAGTTACGTGGGTCTAGGTCTGGGGCATTGCGCTGTGCGATTAAGGCATTGGTGTTGGCTGGGTTACCCACAACCAATACTTTGACAGTACGGCTAGCGTTGTCATTTAACGCTTTACCTTGTGCAGAGAAGATGGCGGCGTTGGCTTCGAGCAAATCTTTACGCTCCATGCCTGGGCCACGAGGACGGGCACCTACCAGTAGGGCATAGTCCGCATCTTTGAACGCAACGTTAGCGTCGTCGGTTTGTACGACGCCCGCTAGCAATGGGAATGCACAATCTTCAAGTTCCATTACCACACCTTTTAAGGCTTCTAAAGCTGGCGTGATTTCTAATAATTGTAAAATGACAGGTTGGTCTTTACCTAACATATCACCCGATGCGATACGAAATAATAATGAATAACTGATTTGACCAGCAGCACCAGTCACCGCAACACGAACAGGCTGTTTCATTGAAAGCTCCTATTATGAGATAAGTACAAGATCCTTTGCAAATGCAAAGCAGTGAAAAAAGCAGAAAAAGTTGTCTAAAAAAGCTTGCCTAGTTTATCACTTGCCACCACCAAAGACCATAAATTTATGGGGTCAATTGGCGAGTTACCTAGACAATGATAGGTTTCACACCGTCAAACACCAAGATAGAAAATGCTTAAACCTAAGCAAAAATTGATACCGCCATCCCTCAATAATTACCATCAATCAAAAACTGACTGGGACAGGTATAAGAGCGTGTGGCACATTGGGCAAAACGTCCGTTGTTGTCATAGCACACGTTAATATAGGTCAGTACAGATTGACCTGCACTATTTTTTTGACAGAAAAAATTAAACGAGTTTGGCTTCATGCCAGGGTTTAAAGATAACAATTGACGGCTCAAGCCATTGGACGCGAATCGATAACTGCGACCGCTACTGAGTTCTTTAGGGAGTTTTAATTGACTGGCAAGCGAGGTAATGTTGCGAAAATAATTAGGGGTACTTAGACCACTGCAGCGACCATACTGCTGCCAAATATTTTTGCGAATATTACCGTCTGGAATGACTTTTGAGGTGATCTTTTCTTGCAGTGGCGACATGCTGTAGCGGCTATTACTACAAGGCTGGTTCGCCACCCGATAAAAATTCACCGTCATCGGATTGCCTTCGATACATTGGCGAAGATTACCCATGTATGGGTTTAGCTTGCAGATGGCAGGGGATAATTCAACTCCTAAAACACTGTCGGCATGGGCAGCTGGGGTTGCTAAAGCACCCATCACCGCCAAGCAGCCAACTGACAAATAGCCACTAAACTTTGTGCTTTTTTGATGACTTGAGTTAATAACTAAACTCGCTAAATTTGCCGCCGCCTCATCTTGAAACTTTGCTCTAAACTCTAACGACGCCAATGTGGGGGTGTGTGAAACCGTGTGCCAGTTGGTAAAATCGAGTAATGTTTTTAGACAAGATGACAGCATAGCAATTAAACCAAATAGTTGGTGATTAAAAACAAGCAGGTTGTTTTAACGTTTACAGTGAGCTTTTAAATTTATAGTAAGCTTTTAAAATAGACGTGATAAAAATGGTCATTGACTTATTAATTTTTTGCTTGAAATAACTAAATTTTTGCCAAACGAAACTAATGTTTATGAGTCATGCCAATTTTTTGAAATCATACTAACTAGGTCAGATTTTGTAAACCCTGTATATACTAAAAAACAACAGTAATTTATTGAACATTATCAATCAATTAGCTGTTGTTTTTGCGAAAATTTAGCAGGTTTATTTAATTCAGATTAATTTAATATTTAGCAGCAATAATACCCATACGCTCACTAATCGGTTGGTTGCTGCCGCCAAGGAGCACATCATAATTGGTGGCATTTTCCATCACGGCTTTGACATAATTGCGCGTTTCTGCATAAGGAATGGTCTCAACATACTGATCAGCCGCTAGGCTACCGTTCTCAGGTTGCCAAGTTTTGGCCTTACCTGGTCCTGCATTGTAGCCCGCGGTGGCAAGTACAGGCTGACCGCCCAATTTATTTAAAATGTCGCCCATATAATACGTACCGTAGCGGATATTGGTATCACCCCCTGCGACGCGAGATGGCTCATACGGTTCGCCCAATTTACGTGCGATATAGCGCGCGGTGTCTGGCATGATTTGCATCAACCCCCCTGCCCCAACACCCGAACGCGCGCCGATATTAAAGCGGCTTTCTTGACGCATGATGCCATACGCCCACGCAGGATCGATTCCTGCTTGGCGGCTGTATTGCACGACACTAGACTGATGGGGCATTGGGAATGCCAGTGCCGAATTTGGGATCGTTTTGGTGGATTCCAATGCGTAGATAGCACGGTCGTACCATCCCATGTCCGATGCGGTTTGTGCCGCTGCCAGAATCATCCTCTCATCACCACGATCACGTGCTTTTTTTACTGCCCAATTCCATTCACGGTTGGTATAGCTGGGATTGGCGGCAAGTTTATAGAGGGTAAATGCGCGATTAAAGAAACTATCGTTTGCGAGGCGTGAGTAGTCACTATTGCTCACCGGTGGCGTGGTCGGCAATCGGTCAAAACGTTGTCCAATTTGGTCTTTGGCAAGCAGCCCATAATAGTCATTGGTTTGCGCCAATTGACTAAATAGCTGATTGGCTTGTTGACGCTGCTGGTTAGTGCCGCCCAATTTGTAGGCTTTGGCAAGCCAATATTGCCATATCGGTTGCTGCTGATTTTTATAGTCCATTGCGCCAATAGCTTGTGCCAAATCTGACCATCGGCTATAGCGTATCGCTGCTTGGGCATAGTTTTCGGCTTCTTCATTGTTAAATGGTACGCCCAGACTTTTTTGCATCCAATCAACCGCGTCACTACTAAACCCTTGATCGGTATTGACCCCCATCCTTGCCACACCCAAGGTACGGTAGGCATATTGACGGGTTTTAGCATCAAAAAACTGCGGATTTCGCCCCAAATCATAGTTGAGCTGCATCGCCGCTTCACTGACAGATTTTTTGGCAAGTTGCCCTAACCCGTATAGATATAAATACCGATTGCTGGCGGTCGCTGGCATACTTCCGAGTTGTGAGAAAAACGCGTTGGGACTGCTACTGATGCTCATGAGCTGATTGTAGCTCAGCTGCACGCCCAATCGGCTGGCAAGCTGCACGATGTCACCGTTGTTGCCCGTGCGTAACATACGATACAGCCGCTGCTCACGGTCATCATTGCTAACCATGCGATTGCCATTGAGCTCTGTCGCCAACTGTTGGCAAAGCTGCGGCAGTTTTTTATCAGTATTAAGCCAAACATTACCTTTTTCGGTATAAGCACGCATGCTATCGCCACCATGATTGAAACCTAACGCAATGGCACAAGCTTCACTGGCATCAGGATTGGTTACATAGCTCGCCACTTGTCTAACTGCATCATAATCACCCATCCGCGCTTTGGTTTCCGCATAATCCGCCGCCAATTTTTCTGCCATCGCAGTTTGTGGATAACGGTTGGCAAAACTCACAATCGCTGATGCAGGCTGAGCGTCTAAGTCTTTATTGAGCTGCCAATACTCTGGATACATGTCTAGACTACCACCCGCCATCATTTGCTGATAGTTGCCCATTTGCGATAAGTTGCCGCGGCTAGCTTCACGTTCGGCTTGGTTAAAATAACTATCAGCGGTGCTAGGCGTCCCTACAGAATAGCTACTTGCACAAGCAGATTCTGCAAAAACAGCAATCACACCGCATGAAATCATCGAAAGCTTGAGATTTTTCATAATAATTGGTAAGACCTTTAATAGGATAAATAGGCAAAAAATGACAAAAGTAATGTAAAAATTGGTTAACCTTGCTGAAGCGATTATAACGATTGTCGACTAAAAAAAATTTACCCAAATCTCAACTAATTGTATAAAAATGTTGCAGCGTATTTTATATGACAAATAGTTTTTTATTAATTTTAGCACCGATGTCATTTATTTAGTGCTGTCAAAATAATCACTACCGCATTTTGCCAAAAAAATCTGTTATAATTAAGGGTTTATTTTAGGCGAAACATTTAGGTGTAGTCATGACAGTTGCTACTTTTGACCCAAAAGCACAGATTTCCAAAACTCAAAATTTGGTAACGCCAACGCTAGCGGTGAGTGTTGAACCCACCATGCCACTAGCGGATGCTCGTGTCAAACGCGTGTTTATCGAGACCCAAGGCTGTCAGATGAATGTGTACGACTCTGAAAAAATGGCAGATGTGCTAGGCGACTCCCATGGTATGGTGCTGACGGACAATCCTGAAGAAGCCGATGTGCTGCTCATGAATACCTGCTCGATTCGTGAAAAAGCGCAAGAAAAAGTATTTTCTGAACTCGGGCGCTGGAAAAAACTTAAAGAGAAAAACCCGAATTTGGTCATCGGTGTGGGTGGCTGCGTGGCGTCACAAGAAGGCGATAAAATCCAAAGCCGTGCCCCGCATGTCGATATGGTGTTTGGACCGCAAACCCTGCATCGCCTGCCAGAACTGTATGACCAATCCACCAAACAGCTGGATGTCAAACCCAAAAACCGTATCGGCGTCGTCGATGTGTCTTTCCCAAGCATTGAAAAATTTGACTTTTTACCCGAACCCAAAGTGGAAGGGTTTAAAGCATTTGTATCTATCATGGAAGGCTGCTCAAAATACTGCTCATTTTGCGTGGTGCCTTACACCCGCGGCGAAGAAATCTCGCGCCCTCTCGATGATGTACTTGCTGAGATTGACAGCCTTGCTAGCCAAGGGGTACGTGAAGTAACGCTATTGGGGCAAAACGTCAATGGCTATCGCGGCGAAAAACACGATGGCACGATTTGCCGTTTTAGTGAGTTATTACATTATGTGGCACACGTTGACGGCATTGAGCGCATTCGCTATACCACCAGCCATCCACTGGAATTTAGCGATGATATCATTGAAGCGTATGCCAAAATACCAAAACTGGTATCCCACCTGCACCTACCTGTGCAAAGTGGCTCCAACGCTATCCTAGCCGCCATGAAACGTAACCACACCATTGATATCTACATTGAGCAAATCCGCAAACTGCGCGCGGTGCGCCCTGATATGTATTTATCAAGCGATTTTATTATCGGTTTTCCCAATGAAACTGACCAAGATTTCCAAGACACACTCAATCTTGCCAAAGACTTGGATTTTGACCACTCGTATAGCTTTATTTACTCCAAGCGCCCAGGCACGCCTGCGTCAGACTTGCCCGACAATATCGATATAGCAACCAAAAAAGCCCGTTTGGCGGCGTTTCAAAAGGTGATTGTCGATTCAACCTGGGCGAAAACCCAAGGCATGGTGGGTCAAACCGTGCGTGTGCTGGTGGAGCAACATGGCGACCGCAATCCCGAATTTTTGATGGGAACGGCAGATAATACGCGAACGGTATTGTTTAAAGGCGATGATGCTTTGATTGGCAAACTGGTGATGGTGAAAGTCACGCGTGCCATGAGCCCGCATTTGGTGGAAGGTGAGTTGATGGAAGTGTTAGGTTAATATAATGGCATTTGACATGTGGTTTGATTGTGACAATGAGAAAATCAATTGTCAAATTTCGCATGAGGACGAACGTATTTTACGTTTAGCCGAAGGTAACACTAACTTTTCAACGCTTACTTGGCTATTGGATAACTTTTATAATGACCCAGTGATTTATCCGAATGTTGCTAAATCACTGGTCGTTGAATTAAATAATTTGGCAGACTATTTTGCGAAAAATAACCGTAAGCAATATATCACTCATTGTCAGAAAATCGAAAACTTTATCCGTTTGTCAATTGAAAAAATGCAAGTTATTCATTGCATCAGTGACTAAAACACATAATTTAAACAGTAGATTGTTTGTGAATTTTCATCGCTATTACTTGGCGAATCATTTCACTGATATGTTTTTTAGTATCATCATCTTGGGTTACAAGCCAATCACTCACATCTTTATCCAGCAAATGCTGTTGTTCTCGCAAACGATTAAGATGGGAAATTTGTGTCGCTCTTTGAGCGTTTGAGAAATCGTATTCAGTTTGCATATTGTTTTTCCTCGTTTTTGGTTGCTTTTCGTGCAGATATTAACCGAATCATATCATCATTATCCACATAGCAATAGACAACAACTAATAAGCGATTTGCCATTCCTAATAATACAAATCTTGGTTCATCCTGGTCAAAATCTTCACGTACTAGCGCATTCGGGTCAAGTAATGCAATTTTTGCTTCATCAAAACTTACACCATGTTTGATTTTATTACTCTCGGCTTTATTTTGGTCAAAAGTTATTTGTATCAATTTAGCGACCTACATTCATTTTTTCATTAACACTAGAAAAATATATCACATCTCTTTTTCTTTCGTCACCCGAAGCACTTCTTCCAGCGTGGTTTTCCCTGCCAACACTTTTTTTAGCCCATCGGCACGAATTGACGGTGTTTTGCTGCGCGCATATGCCTCTAACTCAAACTCGGCTGCTTGGCTATGAATCAGTTGTCGCAGTTTATCATCGACAGGCACCACTTCATAAATCGCAGTACGTCCCCGAAATCCTGATTGATTGCACTTCTCGCAGCCCACAGGTTTTGGCAATTTAATCTCTCCGACTTCGCCTATTTCAGTAAAAATCTGCTTTTGATAGGCATCGGCAAGCGTCCATGTATGACAATTCGGACACAAGGTACGCACTAGTCGCTGTGCCACCACGCCAATGAGGCTCGATGACAGCAAAAACGGCTCGACCCCCATATCTTGTAGCCGCGTCACCGCACCAATCGCCGTATTGGTATGCAGGGTCGAGAGTACCAAGTGACCTGTGAGTGACGCTTGCACCGCAATTTCTGCGGTCTCTAAATCGCGAATCTCCCCCACCATCACCACGTCAGGGTCTTGGCGTAGCATGGCTCGCAAACTACGGGCAAAGGTCATATCCACTTTATTATTGACTTGGGTTTGCCCAATACCATCTAGCTGAAATTCAATCGGGTCTTCAGCGGTCAAAATATTACGGGTGTTATCGTTCAAATCCGTTAAAGCCGCGTACAGCGTCGTGGTTTTGCCCGAACCTGTCGGACCTGTGACCAGAATAATGCCGTGCGGGCGATGAATTAAGCGTTTAAGCTCGCTATAATCATTGTCTGACAAACCCAAATAGGTCATATTTAACCGACCCGCTTGTTTATCCAACAGCCGCATCACCACACGTTCACCAAAATTTGATGGCAAGGTGGACACCCGCACATCCACTTCTCGCCCAGCCAGACGTAATGAGATGCGTCCATCTTGCGGCACCCGTTTTTCAGCGATATCGAGTTTTGCCATCACCTTGATACGCGACACCAGTAGCGGTGATAGTTCCCGTTTTGGACTGACGATTTCTTTGAGCACCCCATCTACCCGAAAGCGCACCGATAGGCGTTTTTCAAAGGTTTCGATGTGAATATCTGAGGCGTTTAGGCGGATGGCTTCAGACAGTAGCGCGTTGATTAGCCGAATGATGGGCGCGTCATCTTCTTGGTCCATCAAGTCTTCCGTTTCGGGGACACTGTCAGCAAGACTCATCAAATCGGGATGGTCTTCAAGCCCAGCGGCAATATGCTGAGATTCCCCTGTGTTGCCTGCATAGACAGCGGCTAACTGCTTTTCAAAATCGTCACTTTGCGCCATGGCAAAAGTAAATGGCAGTGGCACCCCTGCTTGACTGGCAAAACGGTTGGCTTCGTTGATGGCTTCCATGGGGGTATCAGCCGTCATCAACAACGTCGGCGGGGCAGTCAAATCTTGCGAGTATTGCAACAGCAGTTGATGACGTTTGGCAAAACTATAGGGCAAGGCAATCGGATTTAGCATAGGGATTATCAAATGAAATAAGCCAAGAAAAGATGCGTTCCATTGTAGCTTATCAACAGGACAAATCCTACCAAGGCGCATAAAAAGCCCCTGAGACAAGCTATATTTTGTTATACTAAAGCATTTTTTACTGATTGATAACCATGACAATCAAAATTTAAAAAGGGATGACAATGACCCAAACCACTTTAACTCAAAATCCTGCGACCCAAAATTCTTTAAGCCAAAATACGCTGACCGCCCCAAACGACCTCCTACACATTGGTTCGCGCACGTTTACCTCTCGTTTGCTCGTCGGTACTGGCAAATATACAGATTTGGCACAAACAGGCGAAGCCATCGCTGCCAGCGGCGCAGAGATTGTTACGGTAGCCATTCGCCGCGTAAATATCGGGCAGAAAAAAGATGAACCCAATCTACTCGATGTGATTTCTCCCGAAAAATACACCATTCTGCCCAACACCGCTGGCTGTTTTGACGCGGCTAGCGCCGTTCGTACCTGTCAGTTAGCGCGTGAATTGTTGGATGGGCACAACCTTGTCAAACTTGAAGTATTGGGCGATGAAAAAAATCTGTATCCCAACGTCATCGAAACCGTGAAAGCCGCTAAGACCTTGATTGATGATGGCTTTGATGTGATGGTGTATACCTCAGATGACCCAATTGTTGCCAAAGAATTAGAGAGCATGGGCTGTGTAGCGATTATGCCATTGGGCAGTTTGATTGGCTCAGGCTTAGGGCTATTAAATCGTCATACCTTAAGTCTGATCATCGAGCAGACCCAAGTGCCTGTTTTGGTGGATGCAGGTGTGGGTACCGCCAGTGATGCTGCCATTGCCTTGGAATTAGGCTGTGATGGTGTACTGATGAACACTGCGATTGCCCATGCGCAAAACCCTGTGTTGATGGCGTCTGCCATGAAACATGCGGTGGTGGCTGGACGTGAAGCCTTCTTGGCAGGTCGTATGCCAGCGCGTTATATGGCACAAGCTAGCTCGCCACAGACTGGCTACTTTTTCCGCTAATTTATTATTTCACACTTAAGGACATCGCATGCGTCTGCTCACCGCCATTGACCAGTTATTTATCTTACTTGAAAATCGCAATCAGCCGATGCACATTGGTGGGCTGTTCTTGTTTGAGATTCCCGATGGCGCAAGCGATACCTTTGTCAGTGATTTGGTGCAGCAGATGGTCACGCAAAAGACGCCGCCGAGTTTTCCGTTTAACCAAGTGTTATATCATTTAGCATGGTGGAAAACCGATGAAAACTTTGAAGTCGACCATCATTTTCGCCATATCGCCCTGCCGAAACCAGCACGCATCCGTGAGCTATTGACTTATGTGTCCCAAGAGCACAGCAAATTACTCAACCGTGCCAAACCGATGTGGGAATGTCACATCATCGAGGGGATTGAAGGCAATCGTTTTGCGTTATATTTTAAGATTCACCATTCTATGGTCGATGGGATAGCGGCGATTCGTTTGGTCAAAAAATCGCTATCAGAATCGCCAACCGAGCGGATTAGCTTGCCAATTTGGTCGCTAATGACCCGTCATCGTCACCAACTCGATGCTTTGATACCAGAAGATAAATCCCTTCTGCGTGTCGTCAAAGAGCAAGCGCTGGCTATCCCACCCGCCATCAAAGCCTTAGGTAAAAATGTGGTAGAGCGATTTGACAAAGATTACATTACCATCACCCAAGCGCCAGATAGCCCCCTCAACCAACCGGTATCAAGCTCACGGCGTATCTCTGCCCAATCTTATGAGCTTATTCGTTTTCAAACCATCGCCAAACATTACGCAGTGACCGTCAATGATGTGATTTTGGCGATTTGTTCGGGCGCGTTACGCCGTTATTTGCTCGATATCAATGGCTTACCCAAAAAACCATTGATTGCTTTTGTACCCTTATCACTGCGCGATGACAACGATAGCGCAAGCCAACACGTTGGCAATCAAATTACCTTTATTTTAGCCAATCTTGCTACTCACCTTGCCGACCCTGTTGCCCGGTTAAAGACGATTAATGGCAGCACCAAAAATAGTAAAAAACGCTTTTCTCGGATGAAGCAAGCGTCGTCGATTATTTATAGTGGGGTTGCTTATAGCCGTGCAGGATTGCAGGTACTTACGGGTCTGTTTCCCGATTATCGCGGTTTTAACTTGATTATCTCAAATGTACCAGGCTCCCATCAGCCATTGTATTGGCAAGGGGCAAAACTACAGGCGCTGTATCCTGCCTCGATTGTGCTCAATGACCAAGCGATGAATATCACCTTGTGTACTTACGTGGATAAAATCGAGTTTTGTATCGTCACCTGTAGCCAAATATTGCCCCATAGCCAACGATTACTCACCTATATGGAAGAGGAAATTAGGCAATTTGAATCACTCATGAGGAACTAAGCTGTGCCAAACTTTTACAATAAAAAAACGGCAATGACTGCCGTTTTTTAATGATATAAACTTTATCTTATCTTTAGTGATTTAAGATTTTTGACAAGAAATCTTTCGCGCGTTCGCTACGCGCACCGGCAAAGAATTCTTCACGGCTACAGTTTTCAACGATATGACCTTGATCCATAAAGATGATACGGTTGGCGACTTGGCGCGCAAAGCCCATTTCGTGGGTCACACACATCATGGTCATGCCTTCATTAGCAAGCTCAATCATCACCTCAAGCACCTCTTGAATCATCTCAGGGTCAAGTGCGGAAGTTGGCTCATCAAACAGCATTGCAATCGGGTCCATACTAAGCGCACGCGCAATTGCTACCCGTTGCTGCTGACCGCCTGACAATTCGGCAGGGTATTTTTTGGCATGCGCTGACAAACCCACGCGGTCAAGATAACCCAAGCCTTTTTTCTGCGCTTCAGACTGACTACGACCCAATACTTTGATTTGTGCTAAGGTCAAATTTTCTAAGACGGATAAATGCGGAAACAGTTCAAAATGCTGAAATACCATCCCTACCCGGCTACGTAGTTTTGGCAAGTCGGTTTCTTTGGCGCCGACCGATATGCCATCAATCAAGATTTCACCTTGTTGAAAGGCTTCAAGCCCATTGACGGTTTTGATTAAAGTTGATTTGCCGCTACCTGATGGACCACAGATGACAGTCACATCGCCTTTGTGCACATGCGCGGTACAGTCGGTCAATACTTGAAAGTCGCCATACCATTTACTGATTTTGTTGACATTAATCATGATATCAGGACTGGCGTGTCCACTGTTTGATACCAAGCCACCAAATTCGTTGAGCCAGGTGGTTTCATCAATTTTAGTAACTACTGACATGTTATTATTCCTTTATTCAATATTGATTAAGCCATGCGAAAGCGTTTGCGTAGGTGGTTGACAGCGGTCGATGCGGTTAGACTGACCACAAAATAAAACGCCCCTGCCAGCAAGATATAGGGGGTGAGTAACCCCATCAAGTCACCGCGCACGTACGAGGCTCGGAAGAAATCCACCAAGCCAATCGCAAACACCAAGGTGGTATCTTGGAACAAAATAATCGACTGCTGTAGCAGTAGCGGAAACATCTTGCGAAACGCTTGTGGCAAAATAATAAAGCGCATGGTCTGACCATAAGTCATACCCAAGGCTTTAGCGGCATTGACCTGTCCTTTGCCAATTGACTGGATACCCGCACGTACAATCTCAGAAAAATACGCGGCTTCAAACACCATAAATGCCACCACGCACGAAGTAAACGCCGTATCCAACGTCAAATACGTGCCTGTCACCAAGTTATACACCATCGGCACAGCAAAATAAAACCAAAGCAATACCAGTAGCAGCGGCACTGAACGGAAAAAGTTGACATACAGCTTGGCAGGCACGGCTAAAATTTTTATCCCTGACAACCGCATCAAGGCTAAAATCGTACCCAGCGCCAAACCGCCAATGATAGCTAAAAACAACACTTTGAAGGTGATCCATAAGCCACCCATCAACCCTGGCATTGCGGCTTGTAATTCCATCATATTCATGCGCCACCCCCATCGATTTGACCTTTGATGCGTAATTTTTTCTCAAGCCAAGTCATAAAATAAATCAACACCAAATTAAACAATAAATAAATAATCGTGGTAAAAGTATACACTTCGATATTGTTCTGGGTATATTCACTGATAGTTTTGGTTTGGCTAATCAGCTCAGTAACCCCGACCAATGAAGCGACTGAGGCATTCTTAAAACAGTTGGTAAGCTCAGAGCTCATCGGTGGCAGAATCACCCGAAACGCCTGTGGCAAGACGATATGGCGATACGTCTGTGGCAAGGTAAACCCGAGCGCATAGGCAGCATTGATTTGCCCTTTTGGCAACGATTCAATGCCCGTACGCACTTGCTCAGCGATGCGCGCAGCTGTAAATAACCCAAGACCAAGACTTGCCGAAATCACCGCCGAGGTATTTGGGTCCAACTCCTGAAACCACCATTTTTGTAAGGCAGGTGTCAGCCAAGTAGGTGCCACATAAAACCAAAAGAATAACTGTATTAATAACGGAATGTTACGAAAAAAACTCACATAAGCCGTACCAATCGCTCTAGCAGTTTTGTTTGGTAAAGTACGCATAATACCTAAAATCGTACCGATAATTAAGGCAATCAGCCAGCCACTGCCGCCAATGACCAACAGCCATTTAAAGCCTGTCAATAGCCACTGCCAGTAGACTTCGTTGCCTACGCCTGTTGGTTGCAGCAACACGCCCCAATTCCAACTATAATTCATTGCCACCCCCAAAATCCTGTCTAGCAAATTGATTTACCCAAAAACTAAAACTGACGTAACCACAATTGATAGGTGATGACGTCAGTTTTATGTTGGATAGTAACCTTCCTAACCTAGTTTGTTGTTATTCCATCAAACTCAACTCATCAAACTAGGGTTTTGTTGCACTTGCAATTGCATTGCTTGCAGATGCCACATTACTCGCGCCCGTTGCTACTGCATTAACGGTAGCAGATGCGGCTGCATTAGCGACGTCTTTTGGTTGCGCGCCGTCATGCGGGTTTGCTAACAAGGCTTTTAAGTTGTCAGACATTTGGAAGTTCATGTTGATGTTTTTTGGTGGAATCGGTGACATGAACCATTTTTTATAGATGTCGTTGATTTCACCTGATGAATAAGTCGCAACCAACGCATCATCGACTACTTTTTTGAATTCACTATCGTCTTTACGCATCATACAGCCGTAAATTTCATACGATTGTGGGGTACCAACAATGACCCATTTGTTTGGATCTTTGGCTTTGGCTTTTTCACCCGCGAGCAGTACGTCATCCATCATAAAGGCTGCCGCACGACCGCTTTCTAACATCAAGAAAGATTCGCCGTGGTCTTTGGCAGAAACGATGTTAATGCCCATTTTTTTGTCATCGTTGAGTTTTTTGATAAGACGCTCAGAGGTAGTACCTGCGGTTGTCACTAAGGTTTTGCCTTTTAAATCCGCAAAATCTTTGATACCTGAATCTTTAGCCGTTAATAAGCGCGTACCAATCTCAAAGAAGCCGTTTGAAAAAGCCACTTGTTTTTGGCGTTCTTCATTGTTGGTGGTTGAACCACACTCTAAGTCGACCGTACCATTTTGTACCAATGGGATACGGGTCTGTGAGGTTACGAGGTTGTAACGCACTTTAAGGTCTGGCATATTCAATTGTTTTTTGACTGCATCAACAATTTTTAATTGTAGGTCATGGGCATAACCCACAGGTTGGTTTGGCGTACCTGCGATATAAGAAAATGGAATTGAGGAGTCACGGTAACCCAGTACGATTTCCCCTGATTTTTTAATTTTATCGAGCGTTTTTTCACCAGTAGCTGCTGCCGCTGGCTGGCTACCTTCAGTCCCTGCCGCTTTGTTGTCGCTGGCTTTGTTACAACCTGCAAGACCTAATGCCATAATAGCAACGGTTGCTAATGCGATTGGCTTTTTAGAGATTAAAATCATCCTATGATCCTTGTCGTATGATACGTTCTTAGTTAATCTTTTCGCTATGTCGCTGTCAATGCCAAATCGAGTGAAAAGATTCCCCCCATCTCTTTATGTTTATCCGTCCCTGTCCTTTATCATCCCTCATTGCACCCATTAAAATCTGGTAAAACCTTGCACAATGACTGATAAAAAATAGTTTAGGATACTCAAAATATTTAAAATGTGTGTTCATAGTAATTTACTTTTCTGTGTTGTGACAATAGATTTACAAAAAATATTTTTTTCGTCATCGACAATTTTTTTACCATTTTTTTGCTATTTGCTATTTTATCCCCATTTATAGCTCAATAAATTGATTAAAACTCACTTAACATAGGTTATTTATGACAACAGCGACTCAAGCACTTCACGATTTTGATATGCGCCAACGTTTCTATTTTGAGAAAAGCCCGGTACGCGGTGACGTGGTACGCATCAATGACAGTCTGCGGACGATATTGCAGCAAAAAGATTACCCAGTTGCCCTGCAAAAACTACTTGGGGAAATGTTGGTTGCGGCAAGCTTGCTGATTGGTACATTAAAAATCGAAGGTCGTCTATCCATTCAATTACAAAATTCAGGTGCAGCCGCGGATACTGAACAGGACAGCTTAACTTGGGCGATGGCAGAGTGCGACCACCAAGGTCACATTCGCGGTCTTGCAGAGTGGACAGGCGCGTGGCAATCCGCACAAACGGCGAATGATGCCTTTGCCAAACTCGGTAAAGTCGGTGAAGGGGTGTTATTTATTAATATCCAACCTGATGCCACGTATGGCACACAAGCAGAAGGCTATCAAGGTATCGTTGAGCGTGTGGCGGATAACTTAGCGGATTGTTTGGCACACTATCAGCAGCAATCCGTGCAGATTCCTACCCTAATCAACTTGGCTTGTGATGGTGAGCAAGCGGGCGGTATCGTGCTGCAGTTGCTACCACGTACCACAGAAGAAGAGTATGAGACGGTGGACAATGATTTGTTCCCACGCTTAAAAATCTTAACCAAAACGTTAAAAGCTGAAGAATTAACCACCTTGCCAGCCGATGAGATTTTATATCGCTTGTATCATGAAGAAGACGTGGTGACGGCTGAGCCTATGCCGTTGACCTTTGCTTGTACCTGCTCCCAGCAGAAAAGTGAATCGGCAATTTTTCAGTTGGGCAAACCAGCTGCCTTAGAAATCGCTAATGAGCATGGGGGTGAATTGGCGTTAGATTGTGGTTTCTGCGGGCATGTTTACCGGTTTGATCACAAAGATATTGAAATGATTTTTGCTTAATTTAAAGGCTTGCATAGCTAACTTTACATCATTTAAAATTGCGCAATATTGGTTACGCTTCTAGTCGCTGTAATAGCCAAAACTAATACCAAAGTTACAAGTTAACTTTGGTATTTTTTTGCATATTTGATAAGTTATAAGCATCAGGTTTGAGATAACTTAAGTTAAACTTGATAATTTTTAGATTAAAAAATTAATTAGGAAAATAATATAATAGAAAATAAGGATATCGTTATGTCAGTGGCAAAAAATATTGAAATTAGCAGCAGCTCAACGGTAAGTTTTGAAGATGCGATCAAAAAAGGCATTGCACAAGTCAACAAAACGGTTAATAACGTGGAAGGTGCTTGGATTAAAGAGCAAAAAGTACGCATTAGCGATGGTAATATCACTAGTTATAACGTGATGATGATTGTTAGCTTTGTAATTGAAGATGACAGCACTGATTTAAAATAAAGATTTTATTTATCCATAAAAACCCTAGCATAAGCTAGGGTTTTTTGTTGGTTATCATTACTCTTCAATCCATTTGCCTTTACGATAAACCAAGGCAAATTTAGTCGCTTTTCCGTCTTTTTCTGAGCCGATATATTGCTCGGCATTTTTACGGCTCCAACGCAAAATTGTTGGATTGCCCTCATTGTCGGTATCTGGCGCGGTAAATAAATACCGGAATTTATCTTCCAACTGATCTTTTATCGCGCGTAATTCTGACAGTTTTGGGGGGCGCGTCTCTCGCACTTTGGGAAATTTTGATGCTGCCAAGAATAACCCTGCTGCCCCTTCACGCAAAATGTAATGGTCATCAAATTTTTGTGACTTGAGTTCTGGCATAGGGATTGCGGTCATGCGTGGCGGCGCTGCATCGCCATTTTTTAGCACTTTACGGGTATTATCACACTGCTGACAGGCAAAATAGGCACCAAAACGCCCAGTTTTGAGCACCATTTGCCCATCGCATTTATCACAAGGTATAGTAGGTACATCGTCATTGCCTGCGGTTTCAAAGACGCCTTTTTCTAATAGATAGCCATCACAGTCAGGATTGTTACCACAGACATGGAGTTTTAATCCGCCATCTACAATATACCCATCCATCGCGGTATGGCATTTCGGGCAGCGTTTTTTCTCAAGTAGCGCTTGGATTTCGTCGTTGTTGTCCGCGTCGTCCTCACCGAGATTCTGGCTCTCTTTACTGGTTTGACTATGAAAGGCTTCCACAGGCATCAAGTTTTTGGTGCCTTTACAACGCTCTTTGGGCGGTAAATTATAGCCGGTACAACCCAAAAACACCCCTGTTGAACCGGTACGGATCTGCATTGGTCTCTGACATAAGTCACAATGGATATCTGGAACATCGGTTGGGTCGTTGGGCTTCATGCCGTCTTCGTCTTTGGCACGCTCTAACTTGCCTTTAAAATCGCCATAAAAATCATCCAGCACTTTTTTCCAGTTTTGCTGGCCTTCAGCGACTTCATCTAGGTTTTCTTCAAGCCCTGCGGTAAAAGTATAGTCCATCAAATTCGGAAAGCTGTTGACCAATCTGTCAGTGACGATATCACCCATTTTTTCGGCGAATAAACGTTTGTTTTCTACCTTGACATACCCACGTTCTTGAATGGTTGAGATGATAGCGGCATACGTGGACGGACGACCAATCCCACGTTTTTCCAGTTCTTTGACTAAGCTTGCTTCAGTATAGCGAGCCGGTGGCTTGGTAAAATGTTGGGTAGGCTCGATACTATCGACCACCAATTTTTCCCCGATTTTTACATCAGGTAATAGATTGTCTTCATTTTTGGCAGGGGGCTGTACTTTGGTATACCCATCAAAGGTCATCACACGACCTTTGGCTCTAAGCTCAATCTCACCAGCATTGACAATCAACGTCATGGATTGGTACTGTGCAGGTGGCATCTGACACGCCACAAACTGGCGCCAAATCAGCTCATATAAGCGCTGGGCATCGCGCTCCATGTCTTTTAGCGAGGCAGATTGCACCAAGACATCTGATGGTCGAATCGCTTCGTGCGCTTCTTGGGCGTTTTGCTTGTTGCCATACACATTGGGCGATTTTGGGACATATTTTGCGCCGTATTGCTTGTCAATAAAACCGCGCACACTGGTGAGTGCATCCGCTGACAAAAAAGTACTGTCAGTACGCATATAGGTAATGTGACCTGCTTCATACAGGCGCTGAGCCAGCATCATGGTTTTTTTGACCGGAAAACCAAGGCGAGTACTTGCGGCTTGTTGCAAAGTTGAGGTGATAAAGGGTGCAGCAGGTTTTGACTGGGTAGGTTTTTCTTCCCGATCCGCCACGATAAAATCTGACTGTTCAAGCAGCGCAACAACGGCATTGGTCTGTGCTTCGTTTTTTAGTTCAAGGGGTTTGCCCGATTTTTTTACCGCTTCTAGGCGAATGGTCTCTTGTTTGGCTTGCTGACTGTGGGTATTGCTGTGAATTTCCCAATATTCCACTGGAGTAAAAGCGCGAATTTCACGTTCACGCTCCACTACTAGACGCGTGGCGACAGATTGTACTCGCCCTGCCGACAGTCCGCGCGCTACTTTTTGCCATAGCAATGGCGATACCATGAAACCTACGACACGGTCTAAAAATCGTCTGGCTTGCTGCGCGTTGACACGGTCATAGTTGAGCTTGGTGGGGCTTTTAAAGGCATTTTGAATCGCGTTTTTGGTGATTTCGTTAAATACCACGCGGCTGTATTTGTCATCACTGCCACCGATAACTTCTTTGAGATGCCAAGCAATCGCTTCCCCTTCTCTATCCAAGTCGGTTGCAAGATAAATTTCTTTGGCGTCTTTGGCCAGGGATTTTAATTCTTTAATCACTTTAACTTTGCTGGGTAGAATTTCATAATGTGCCACCCAGTCGTGCTCGGGGTCAATCCCCATGCGCCGTACCAAGGCTTGCTGCGCTTTTTGCTCTTTGGTGAGCTTGGTATCCGACTTATCGTCGGTTTTTGCTGCGCCAGAACCCGACACAGGTAAATCACGCACGTGCCCCACACTAGAGCGGACGATAAAATCATTTCCCAGATACTTATTGATGGTTTTGGCTTTGGCAGGGGATTCCACAATCACCAAGGCTTTGCCTTGCCCCGACGTTTTAGGCGCTGTTTTTGATGCTTTTGATGCGGCTGTTGATTTGGGCGCGGCGGCTTTGGTTGCGGCTTTTTCAGCGGCTTTGGTGTCTGTTTTTGTATCAGCCGTGTCCGTGGTTTTGGTTGATTTTCTCGCTGTCGGTGTTTTACTCATGTTGGGTTCACAAAATCATTAAAAAGGGTAAGTTAAAATACGAAAAGTTAGTTATTCTGCACCAATTTGGCATAATCATGCAATTTACTTTTTAACATGATTAGGTCTTTTTCGGTGGTTTCAAGTTCTGATTTCATGCCCAGTTGGCTATTTTCTTGCCAATAAATACACATAAAATTGGCTTTACAGCTTAAACCTTTAACGGTTGTTGCGATGGATGCCGGTAAATCCACCTCCCGATTATCGAGCGCAAAATTAGCGGGATAATGCCCGGTAAAGGGGCGCCATTTGCCCTCAATCACTTGATAATCACAGGGGCGCATCTTCGCGTCCTCAATCACCACGCCGTACTGCGCCATCATGCCTTTACCGCGTTCGCCTGTATCGCCGATAATCCAATCAGGACATGCGACCAGTTTTGGCTGCACGCCTACGCGTCTGGCTGCCATGCGCAGATTATCACGCATGGTCTCGCGAGCAGATGGTTTTAACCCCATGATACTACCGACAATAAACACCCCGATGGCGATGGCTATCCATATTCCCATTGATTATATTACTCGTACCAGCTGCTATTTTTGGATTTTTTAGAGGACGTTTTTGCTTCAGTTTTGGTGTCAGCTTTGTTTTCGGCTTTGGCGTCAATTTTGTCAGCCGGCTGCGGCTCGGAAGCTAACATATCCATAATTGGCTGCCACTGGGCTTGAATGTCGCGATACGGTTTTTGGCTTTTATCAAAAATCGTCAAGCCGCGCTCTGCCAAAGCTTGGTAAATACTACGCTCAGATAGCCAAGCCAGTGGCTGCTGTCCAATATCAGCAAAATACGCCATCAGTTTTTCGGTCGGCTCATTGTCCTGCATCAATTGACTACGCACGCGATTGGCAACCAGATAAATATCGACTTTGCCTTTGCGGATACGTTTGATGTCTTCTAGGCTTTTTAAAAAGCGTTTGGTACTGTCAATATCAAAAAAAGCGGGTAATACAGGAATTAAAATCGCCTTGCATTCGGCAATCAGCTGCTCGGCTTTAGTGCCTGATAACGCACCTGGGGCATCAATAATCAGCCAGTCATTTTTACCCAGGGTTTTTGGGATATCACCGATATCATTGCTATCGCGCCAGTCAATACCGATAATGGCAGGTACGTCCGCTGGACGCATTTTTAGCCACTGTAGACTTGATTTTTGGGGGTCTGCATCTGCCAATGCCACTGTTTTGCCTTGGTTTGCCAACGCCGCCGCTAGACTTACCGCAATCGAGGTTTTACCACATCCCCCTTTTTGATTGGCGATTAAAATTTTTTGCATGACCCTCACCCTGTTGATAAAAAATTAATGCAATATCACCACATTAACCCAAAAATTTGACCCTGTTAATTTGACGCTATTCATTTCGTTGTATTAAATAGCCTAACAAAATTTTAACCATTGATAAATGCTTTTATATAAATAATCTGCTAAATTAAAAAATATCAATTCATTAACGGTTTAATCGGTTTAGCCAGTTTTTGACTGGCTAATAGCGACCGTAAACCTCAAAGGCACCACCATGACGATGCTTTCATTCATAGAGACCTATCACCCAGCAACCACCTCAAAAAAAATGCTTGGGCTGTTTGCTGTCACTGCCTCGATGACAGGTTGTGCTACCTTAGGCGGCGGATTAACACCTACTCAGTGCCAACAAAGCAATTGGCAAGCGATTGGTTATCAAGATGGCTTGATGGGACGCAGCCAAGATTATATTCAAAAGCATATCAAGCAATGCGCTAAAGCCAATACTGTGCCTGACCAGCAACAGTGGCGACAAGGTCGTGAAGAAGGGTTAAAACGTTATTGCACGCCGCTACGCGCTTACCAGCTTGGCCGTGAGGGCTACGACTACAATGATGTATGCCCACAATCGATGACGCTTGATTTATTAAAAGCGCATGACGAAGGTTATCTCAACTACCAACGTGAGCAAAGGCTAAATCAACTGTGGTACAACACCGATCCATTTTGGGGCTCACCCTTCTACGGTAGTCGTTTTGGTTACGGTGGTTCAGGGGTGTGGTCACGTCCGTATCATCCCCGCATTGCACCTAACGACCGCCACCCAAAATACAGCGATACCCATCAGCCTACATCAAGCCAACCTGTAGCGCCTCGCCCCGTTACCCCTAGCAATGATGCAAACATAGGGTCAAAAAAATAATCGCGGCTAAGATAAAAACAACGTGACAAACTTATCTTGAAATTTTGTTTTGAAATCTCGTTGCACAATCTCATTGAACGATGGAACCCGATGCGTCATGACAATAATTTATAGGTTAAAACTAAAAAAGAAGTTCGGGTGTTTTTAACCGAAGTTTTTTATTAAACCAGTAGCTTATCGAATCAACCGCTTATCACCTCAATAGCTTAACCCATTACAGCAGCCAAAATAGCCGTGTGCTTGACCCGCTTGGTTATCAAATCAAAGGATTGATTGTCGGTATTTTTTGGCTCTCAGCGTTTTGGCTGGCGTTGGATTTTTGAGGCGCTTTGGGTTTTTGAGACCCTTTGTTTTTCTGAGATTTGGTGGGGTCAAAAGTTTGCACAGCAGGTGCGGTAGGTACCCCTTTTTGCTGCAGCTGCTCATCAATCTGCCCCGCTTGGATGTTTTCCCCTTCAAATACACGGATATGCTCATCACGTTTTAACTGCAAATTTTCAAAGTCAAACAACTCACGGTCAGCGAGCTGTGACGGTGCGACATTTTGCATCGCGCCGAATATCGAATCCAAGCGATTCGGGTATTGCTGATCCCATGCGCGCAGCATGTCATTAATCATCGCCCGTTGTAGGTTTTCTTGGCTACCACACAGGTTACAAGGAATAATCGGAAACTGCTTGTAATTGGCATATTTGATAATGTCTTTTTCTTCCACATACGCAAGCGGACGAATCAAGATATTTTGCCCATCATCCGATAGCAGTTTTGGTGGCATGGCTTTGAGACTACCGCCGTGAAATAAATTTAAGAAAAACGTCGCCATGATATCATCACGGTGATGACCGAGTGCCACTTTGGTTGCACCGATTTGTTTGGCAAATCCATATAACGAACCACGGCGCAGACGTGAACAGGCAGAACAGTAAGTTTTACCTTCTGGTACGATTTGCTTGACCACGCTATAGGTGTCTTTTTCTAAAATATAATACGGAATACCGTGCTTGGTCAGATAGTTGGGCAAAATATCTTCAGGGTAATTAGGTTGCTTTTGGTCAAGATTGACGGCAATCACATCAAACTGAATCGGTGCTATTTTCTTTAAGAACAATAAAATATCGAGTAAGGTAAAACTGTCTTTACCGCCTGAAATACACACCATGACCACATCACCGTCTTCAATCATGTTGTAGTCACGAATCGCCCAAGAGACCAGCTTACGTAATTTTTTTTGTAGCTTGCGAAAACGCGCGGATTTGATGTCATCGCCTTGGCTGTTACCTTTGGCATTGCCCAAGGTCTGCTGCGCTTTATTGTTTGACGCTTCGTTTAACGCTTCATTGTCTAAAGCATCATTGTCTGACGCGTCATCATCCCAATCATTATCATCAAGCATGTCTACGTCACTCTCTAATAGTTGGGCTAATCGTTGGGGATTTAATTCAGCGGCAGACATGGCTGCTACTGGGCTTACAGAATTGTTTGATTGCATAAGATACCTAACTGATGATAAACCAATAAATAAACCTATGAGGACGCTATCGCATATCAACGACGCGTCATTTATTTATTGGAAAAATTGCAAATAAAAAAGCATTTAACGTCAGGCAGACCAACCCCCTCACAATAAATGCTTGATTGAGCGTATCTATAACCGCCTATCACATAGTCGGTTATTATACGGCAAAATTACGCGCTTGTAGTCATTTGAATGACAGCTTGCTGTTTTAGAAGATATTTTTTATCCGCGCTATCCAACTGGTATTTTCTTTTTTCATTTGCTCCTCGATTTTTTTTTGTTGCTGCTCAAGTTTGATATCCATCAGATTTTCTTCTTTAAATAGACTATATTGGGCATCGCCTTTATAAAACTCAGTTTCACGGTAACTGTCATACGCATGTTGGAATAGCACCTTGAGTACAGCGGCGAGCGGCAAAGCAATCAGCATACCTGCAATGCCTGCCAGTGATGCCCCTGCAAGAACCGCAAACATCACCCACAGCGGAGATAGACCAATTTTATCACCCAACAACAACGGCTGCAAAACATAACCTTCCACCGCCTGCCCTACCATAAAAGCACCGATAATTAGTAGTAAATGTACCCAGTCCACGCCAAATTGAAATAGCCCTGCAATAATCGCCGCAATAAAGCCAAGGGTAAAGCCAAGATAAGGCACAAAACTTGCGATACCCGCCATCATACCGATGATAAGACCGACTTTAAGTCCAATGAGTTGCAGTTGCACCGCATACACCATACCGAGCAGCACCATCACCAGGATCTGACCTTTGATAAATGACATCAACGCTTCATCACTTTCTTTGGCGATACGATAAACTGATAGAATATAACGGTTGGGAATCATATGACGCATTTTTACCAAGCGCTCATCCCAATTATATAAAAAATAAAACATCAAAATCGGCACCAGTACCACAATGCCCGCCACGTTGATTATATTCATGCCTGATAACATTAAATTGGTAAAAAATGAACGCACATCGATGATGTTGTAGTGTTCTTTGAGAAAATCAACCAAGCCTTTGGACATATCACGTACTTGCAGGGCAGGTAAGCGTATAGGCGTGTGAGAACGCACCCAGCCTCGCAGCGTATTGTTATAATAGTCAATTGCCGTCGGTACATACTTCCATGCCGATTGTAACTGCTCCCACACCAGTGGAATGAGCCACCAGAGTATCAATCCAATCATCAGCCCAGTGGACAAATATACCAGCAAAATCGCCACCCAGCGGCGAATGTGCGCCTTGTCCTGTAATTTTTGCACCAGCGGATTAATCGCATACGATAAAATAAATGCCACCAAAAATGGCAAAATCACTGATTGTAATTGATAAATGATATAGCCTATTGCAACCAAAAACAGCGATATAAATAGCCGTTTGAAAAACACATCTTTCGTAAATCGATAAGGGAATGGGTTGTACATAGATTCCTCAAAAAAACCAAATACGCCAAAAATATAAGGGTAATGTCAAATAAAAGACGGTCACTGCCATCGTTGTATTTTCGACTAATTTTAGGTAATTTGACAAAAATAGATAGCGCAAACTGCACAACTCATACAAATATTCAAAGCTATGTTATAAAGCCCTATCACATTTGTGGGGCTAGAAGGCGTCATCAACGATAAACAGCCCAATATTAGCCAGGTAGCAAAGCGATGGATTATTTTTCTTTTTGATGGGAATTTGGGTATAATGCGCGTATTACTTTTCCCAATGATTCTGGCGATAGGAAGACCATGACTACACAACCCACTTCGTTAAGTTATAAAGATGCTGGCGTCGATATCGATGCTGGCGAAGCGTTAGTTCAGCGCATTAAATCAGTTGCCAAAGCAACTAGCCGCTCTGAAGTAGTCGGTGGTTTGGGTGGATTTGGCGCCTTGTGCCGTATTCCACAAGGCTATAAATCCCCTTTATTGGTCTCAGGGACTGATGGTGTCGGTACCAAACTCAAACTGGCTTTACAACTTCAGCAGCACGACACCATTGGTCAAGATTTGGTCGCGATGTGTGTCAATGACCTGCTAGTCTGTGGCGCCGAGCCATTATTTTTCTTGGATTATTATGCCACAGGAAAACTGGACGTCGATACCGCAGCAACGGTTATCAGTGGTATCGGTGACGGCTGTAAATTGGCAAATTGTGCGCTCATCGGTGGCGAGACGGCTGAAATGCCGGGTATGTATCAAGATGACGACTATGATTTGGCAGGTTTTTGTGTAGGCGTCGTCGAAGAGTCGGAAGTGATCACGGGTAAAAACTTTGCCAACAGTGATGTATTAATCGGTATCGCCTCTAGCGGCGTGCATTCAAATGGTTACTCACTGGTGCGTAAAGTCATTGAAGTCAGCGGTGCCGATGTTGCTACTGAACAATTAGACGGCAAAGCATTAAAAGACGTGTTAATGGCACCGACAAAAATCTATGTCAAAGCCATTGGACAACTGCAAAAAACCTTGGGCAACGCAAGCTTGCATGCGATGGCACATATCACCGGTGGCGGCTTGACGGAGAACCTACCACGCGTATTGCCCGACCATTTGGCGGCGCAAATTGATGTGAGTTCTTGGACATTCCCGCCTGTATTTGCTTGGTTGCAAGAAAAAGGCAATATTGCGCAAATGGAAATGTACCGCACCTTTAACTGCGGTGTGGGTTTTGTCGTCGTGGTGCCGGCAGATAAAGCAGACCAAGCCATTGACTTACTCAATGAGCAAGGCGAAACTGCATGGAAATTGGGTGAAATCGTTGAAAGAAAGGGCGATGCGGTAACCTATCGCTAATTTTATCAGCGACCCAATCGGTTACTTTACTATATTAGGCTATTTTACCATTGAGCTAATTTATCCTTGAGCTAGTTTACCCTTGAGCTAATTTAAAAGGTGCGTTTTTACGCACCTTACTTTTTCCAATCTATTTCCAACCTATTGCTTTGCTATCCTTATGAAGTTGAACATGACAAACCCTACCCCCTTAAAAATTGCCGTCCTCGTCTCTGGCAGTGGCAGTAACCTGCAAGTATTAATTGATAAGCAGCTACAGCAACTATTGAACATTCAAATCGTGGGCATGATTAGCAATAAAGCCGATGCCTACGCACTTGAGCGCATCCGCCTTGCCAATGAGCAGCAGCAAGCCAATATTGCAATCGCGGTGATTGAGCGTGACGATAATGGCAAAAAATATACCCGTGTCGGTTTTGAACAACGGGCACTGCAAGAATTACGCGCGTGGCAACCTGATTTGGTGGTATTGGCAGGATTTATGCGGATTTTAACGACGCTGTTTATTGATGGTGTCACCAGCAAGGATGGATTAAACGTGCCGATGATAAATCTGCACCCATCACTGCTACCCAATTATAAAGGCTTAGATACCCATACCCGCGTGCTACAATCAGGCGAGCGCTATCATGGTTGCAGCGTGCATCTAGTAACGAGCGAACTCGATGCAGGGGAAGTCATCGCCCAAGCGGTAACCTGCGTTAACGCGGCTGAAAGCGCTGACCAATTACAGCAGCGCGTTCATGCGATGGAGCACCAATTGCTGCCTATGGTGGTGGGGTTATTTGCTGAGCGGATTGTTTCGCTTAACAATAACCAACTCACCAACCGCCTTGGACTCAATCTGCCTATGAAATTATGGTTATAGTCAAATTATGGCTCTAATCAAAAAACGCCTACAATCAAATTTAGGCGTTTTTTATGTTTATCACAGTTTATCCTCGAAGTGCCCATACACTCAATATCACGATTAGTAAAAACACATAGCGCCCTACCCACACATTATCTAAAAATGCGTTAAAGCAAAGCTTGCGATCATAGGTGAGACATTGTTTATTTTGTCGGTAAAACATGGCAACGATAGGTAGCAGCGCCAATACTGAAAGCGCACCAAAATAATGCCAAAACACGCCCGCCAAACTGAGCAAAAATACCCCTTGAAGTAGACTAATTATCAATACATCGTGTTTACCAAATAAAATCGCGGTGGATTTGACCCCAATTTTTAGATCATCCTCACGATCTGCCATCGCATATTGGGTATCATATGCCACCGTCCAGCACATATAGCCGACAAACAGCAGCCAACACCAAATATCAACCTCGGTCTGCCCCGTTAATACTTGCGATACCGCAACATACGCCATCGGAATTGCCCAACCAAAAGCCGCCGCCAAAAACACTTGCGGTAAATGGGTAAAGCGTTTCATAAACGGATAAATAAACGCCAGCGCCACCGCACCAAATGACCAAATAAAAACCTGCACGGGCAAAAAAACTAATAACGCTGCACTCACCCAAGATAGAATTAAAAACGTCCAAACCGCGTCTTTACCCGTCAAGCGACCATCAGCCAGCGGTCTACCTTTGGTTCGCGACACATGACCATCGACTTTTCTATCAGCAAAGTCATTGATGGCACAGCCTGCCGCTCGCATCAACACCGCACCCACCGCAAAGATTGTCACCACATGCCACGGCGGGAGTTGCTCAAACCCTTTTGCCGCCAAAAACACCGCCCATAAAGTCGACCAAAACACCAGCTCAATGCCCACAGGCTTATCAAAGCGGGTCAGGTGAATATAGGCTTGAAGCTTATCTTTAAAAGATAGAGTGTGTGTAGTCATAGAGTTGTTAATTAAACTAATCAAAAAGGAATAGAAGGTTGAAGCTAGTGTAGCGCTAAATGTTAGCCAAATCGTCGATAAATTTGTTACCCTTACAACTGTAAGCCAATCATCAGCAGCTCATAATCCAGCCCAATCGGTGATTGGTCTTGCAAATAGCGTCTAAATGTCGCCGTATCGATGTTGTCTTTGCCAGAGACGGCGCCGCCCATTTGCTTGAGATTTTTTAACAGACTTTTTAAATTGTCATAAGAGACAGCAAACGATTGCTCGGTGTGATACATTAGCGTGCCTTGACGCTGTTGCTGCAAATTGTGTGTCGCCGCTAGCCAAGCGTGACTGGGTAAAAAATCAAAAACAGGTAACTTGGGAAAGCGCTGACGGACTTCATGAAAAGAACCCGCCACCGGAATCGCTAAATGCAGTTGACCTTCGGTTTTGACAATGCGCCCAAGCTCTGCGATAACGCTTGGCGATGTCCAATGAAGGGCAAAACTACTCATCACCAAATCGGCTGATTGATTTGCTAATGCCATATCTGCCATATTGGCGCAGAGCGCTTGGCTGTGTAGCATCATTGGGGACTTTGGTAGCGATGAGACTGGGGTAGATGATAGCGGCATCGACAAAAGATGCTCGACTCGCTGTTGCCAAATTGCAAGCATACTGGCAGCAGTATCGACGCCATATAACTGAGCGGAAGCTAACGCTGCGTTTTGTAAAAACTTTGACATCACCGCCTCAGTCAATTTTCCTGTGCCACAGCCCACATCCACCACGCACATATCGGTTACGCCGGTATGGTAACGCACAATGAGCTGCGCCAAGTGCTCTGCCACCTGCGATTGAATCGGCGTGGCGGCATCGTATGAGGTGGCAAATTGTTCAAAAACAGGGGTGACAGTACAGGACATCATCGACTAAAACAACAAATCAGTCAACTTTAACACTATTAATCAGCCCTGCATAGTCATAATCGTCTTGTGTGAGCAAATCAACCCCACAAGGCAAATTGCCTATCCAATCCAAAAAGCGATTAATCATGGCTTTGCCAACAAAAGACTTGCCATGCTGCGGCACAATCATCTCGACATCTAACTGCCGAACTGCCTCTGCCCAAAAGCGGGTGACTTTATTGCTGACCATGTAACGCTGATGAAACCCTCGCATGGTCGGAATATGCGCGTCAAAATCTTCCACTGGCACATCCGCATCACCCAACAACGAAGCCCCCATATCGCCTGAAAATAAAATTTTGCTGATGGGGTCATAAAACTGAAAATTACCTTCTGAATGCAGAAAATGCGCAGGCAAAGCAAATAACTGGGTTTTACCCAAAGGCAACACCGCGCCTTCATCTGGCAGCGCAATCAAGCGCTTAAGATACCCTTCTTGCAGACGGTCAGTGGTAAACGCGGAGTTAAGATGCGGTAAAAAACGCTCCCACAATCTTGAGATGACAATATTGGCTTGGGTATGCAGTAGCCAACGCGGCAATGACGCAATGATATCGGGGTCTTGGTGTGAGCCAATCACATAGCGGATATGCCTGATATCCGTATGTTTGAGTAGTGCTAGGGTTAGCGGCGTATAGGTCAAATCCCCACCTGGGTCAATAACCGCGCCGACAGTTTCTTCATCTGAGTGCAAAATTAAAAATTGATTGGACTGAATACCGTCACCTTTTACCAAATCACTAAACATAATGCACTGATGCTTGCCATTATCAAAAATTATTTTACCACTCATAGCCTACCTACCCCTTTAACCGACAAATAAAACTTAACACGCTAATAAAAAACGCTATCACACACGCTATAAAATTGTGCAGCAAAGTGCCTTTGAATGAGTGACTTTAAGTGACTTTGCAAACCATTGTTAACCGTTCGTCATGTGCCTCAATAAACTGCCCTTAAACCCTTAAAAATAGTATGGATTATAGCATTTTATTGATGGGGTTGAGGGCGTTTTTGCCTAAATCCCTGTTAACTAAATTATGCTCAAATTTGTTTTTAGTGGTATCATACCAAGCAATTTTTTAGGCAAAATTTGTGTGCTTTAAGCGCATGATTGCTACAAACGGTAAAGGCAATTTGTTATGATTTTGGCACTTGAAAGTGTGTTTGACCAATGCTCGGTGGCATTCGTGGATTTAGCGGGTAATGTGGTCGCTGAACAGACCCTTACGGGAAATCGTCTACAAACCCAGCAAATTTTGCCGATGATACATGCGCTGATGACAGCATCCTCGATTGATTGGTCACAACTGACTGCGATTGCTTTTAATCGAGGTCCCGGTGCTTTTAGTGGTATACGCATTAATACGGCGGTAGCGCAAGCCATCGCCTTTGCCCATGATGTGCCCTGTTTGCCTGTATCAAGCCTGCAAGCTGTCGCCCAAGCGGCATTTGAACTACACCAACGCTCTCACGTATTGGCGCTGACAGATGCGCGCATGAACCAAGTGTACGCCGGTGAATACGCCATGAGCGATGGTATCATGCAGCTTGTAGCAGGCGCTACTGAGCAGTTGCTTGATTATGACAGTGTGATAGACAAAGACTTAGCCTTAGTAGGGAATGGCGCAACCTTGGTCAATGCGCAGCTAGGTCAGGCCATCTTTGCCGATATTCGCCCATCAGCGGCTATCATTGCCAAACTTGGGCTAGCCTTGTATCAGCAGCACCAATCCGTCCCTGCCGAGCTGGCGTTGCCGGTTTATTTAAGAAATAATGCGTGGAAAACCCTAGCCGAACAACAAAAGGCTTAATTTATTGGCTGATTACTCATATTGTCTTAAGTTTGACTCACTACCCTTTACCTTGTTATAAGCGCAAAAATTGTTAGCTTTGACTGTTAATAACTAACATTGTTGGATACCTTATGGATCTTATTTTGATTTTTAAAGCCATCATCATGGGCATGGTTGAGGGCATTACCGAATTTTTACCGATTTCAAGTACCGGGCATTTAATTCTTGCCGATTCCCTGTTAAATTTTTGGATCAAAGACAAAGCCGACTTGTTTATCGTCGTCATTCAGCTGGGTGCGATTTCAGCGGTAATTTATTTGTACTGGGGACGGCTATGGCGTGCCTTGATGGGACTTATTACCGGTAAAGACCCTGAGCGTAAAAACCCGCGTCAATTGGGCATCTCGCTGATTATTTCCACCATCCCGATTATGCTGATAGGTTTGATGTTTGATAAAGCGTTAAAAGCGGCATTATTTAACCCAACCGTGGTGGCAATCTCATTGATTGTCGGTGGTTTGATTATCTTTTGGGCGGAGCGCCAACAACACAAACATACGGTCAAATATGCCGAAGCGGAAGATATTGATATTAAAACGGCGATTATCATTGGTTTGATTCAATGTCTTGCCTTGATTCCTGGTACTTCTCGCTCAGGTTCTACGATTATCGGTTCCCTATTTTTGGGGGTATCACGTAAAGCGTCTGCGGAGTATTCTTTCTTCTTAGGGATTCCTGTATTAGTGGGTGCTGGGCTATTAGATCTGACCAAAAACCATCATATTTTGATCAGCGCTGAAGACTGGACTATCATGGCAGTGGGTGTGGTGGTCTCATTTATTTTTGCTATGATTTTCATCAAATGGTTGGTTAACTGGGTCAGTACCCGTGATTTTACGATTTTTGCGTGGTGGCGCATCGTGGTAGGCATACTGGTACTCATCGCTGGTATGCTGGGCTATATTTAAATCCCTATGCTATCTCATCAATCAATCCAACTGTATTATGTTGACACTTTGCCAAGCGAACAGCGTTTGGCAAACGTTGAAACGATACTCACCCCTTTATCCGTCAATTTACAACCACAAAAGATTACTAGCAAAGTAACTCAAAAATGGCTGAAGTCAGTCGATGATAACAGTGTGCTGATTGATGAGGTAGGCGATGTTTTTGTCATCGCAGCAGGCATGAAAGTCAGCCCAAATTGGCAAAGCCTACAACAGCGGGTGGTCAAAGCGGGCAAAAAAACTGAACTGCTACTCAAAGCCATGCAGCTACAAGCTAACATGACTGTCATTGATGCAACCGCAGGATTTGGGCATGATAGCCTAATCTTGGCAAGTACCGGTGCCAGTGTGACTTTGCTAGAACAGCAGCCACTCATGTTTTTGCTACTGCAACTGGAACAGCAAAAAATGGCGCAGCATCGCAACTGGCAAAAATTAATCAGTCGATTAACGATTTATCATGGCGATGCCATAGAGTGGCTGGCTAAGTTGCCAAAAGTCGACCGTGTCTATCTAGATCCGATGTTTCCTGCTGATAGCTACAAATCAGCGGTTAATAAACATATGCAGATGTTGCATACTGTGACGACCCCACCGTCGATTGCGCAATCACAACAATTATTGTCGGCGGCGTTAGATCAAATAACCCCACAGGGTATGGTGGTAGTCAAACGACCTAAATTAGCGCCCTTTCTTGCAGACCAATCGCCTAACCTAAGCCTATCAAATGAGATCGTGCGTTTTGATAATTATTTGAACAGCATTTAGTTTGAATAGCGTCCAGTTGCCATGTTAAAAAAAGCTGATGGGTATCAGCTTTTTTTGTGGGTTTAGTTGTTATTGACCAACCTTTTGGTTACCGACGGCAGGCGCTGCATCATCGCTGGCTCTTGGTGCGTTGGGCGAAGCAGGCGCATTATCAATCACGGTATCATTTTCCGTAATCTTATCCATGGCTGAATTATCCGCGCCGCCGTCATCTGTAGCCTCTACCTCATCGCTACTCGCTGGCATTGCATCAATAGGGGTCGCCGTGCCACTGGCGCTGGTAGCGTCAGGACCGGCATCTACGGTGGCATTGGCTTCGGTCACAGCGGCGCTATTTTTTTCATCGGCAGGCGCAGCGGACATTGGTACGGCTTGTGATTCTGCCACTGACGCTGCGGCGGCGTTGTCTGTGCTGTCAGTCTTTTTATCACAAGCTGTCAACGTAAGCGCCGATACTAAACTCAGCATGGTGATTTTTGCTAGTGTGTTTTGCATGGGTATTCCTCTACTATCAATAAATCGCTCAACCCGACAACGTAATTGATAGCCTATATAGTAAAAATTGCTCAATCAACGAGTTTGCCAATTTAAAGATGATAATGATATCACCTTAAATTTTACCATGGCATTGCTTGTATTTTAAACCTGAACCACATGGACAAGGGGCATTTCGGCTGATCGCTAAGTTGGCATATGGATTGTCACCATTTTCAGCCATCTCAGGACTCGCGGTTGCTGCTGAGCCGCTTAGACCAAATGAATACGTGGCTCGCGTGCGTTGTTGGCTGTTACGCGCAATCATGTCTTCATCTTCACTTAGCTCACCGGTCACGCCATTCATTTCTTGGTGCTCAAAATGCAGACGCATCATTTCGGCTTGTTCACGTTGCTGGCGCTCAAGCTCAGCGATTTCTTCTGGCGTTGGGATATGCACACGCGCTAAATCTTGCACAGTTTCAGACTTGATAGCACCGAGCATACTTTGGAACAATGAGAAAGATTCAGATTTATATTCTTGCTCAGGATTTTTTTGCGCATAGCCTCGCAAATGGATACCTTTACGCAGTTGTTCCATTTGGTTTAAATGTTCTTTCCAATGCTTATCTAGGCTAGATAGCATAAAGTGACGCTCAAGTTGGGCGGCATTTTCTTCACCCATTTGCTCACGGCGAGCGCGGTAGTTGAGTAACGCAGCCTCAATGATTTTTTGACGCAAACCTTCTTCATCCAAACGACGATCGGCATCTAGCCAGTCATTGATTGGCATATGAATACGAAACTCACTTTCAAGCTCGTCTTCAAGCCCATCAATGTCCCATTGGTCATCAATCGAACCGGGTGGCACGAACTGGTCAATCAAGGCATTGTACACATCGTAGTGCATCGCTTCGATACCTGCTTGTAGGTTACTTTGGGCAAGCAGTTCATCGCGCTGTTTATAGATAACCTTACGTTGTTCGTTGGCAACGTCATCGTATTTGAGTAGGCTCTTACGGGCATCAAAGTCGCGGTTTTCCACTTTGCTTTGGGCGTTTTCAATCGAGCGTGACACCATTTTGTGCTCAATGGCTTCGTCTTCTTTTAACCCCATCGCGCGCATCATATTCACCACGCGATCGCCAGCGAAAATCCGCATCAAGTCATCTTCAAGCGACAAGAAAAACCGTGACTCTCCCGGGTCACCTTGACGACCGGCACGACCGCGTAATTGGTTATCAATACGGCGCGATTCGTGACGCTCAGAACCGATGATATGCAAACCACCCGCCTCTAGCACTTGTTGGTTTCGCACTTGCCATTCGGCATGGGCTTGCTGTTTCATTTCAGGGGTGACGTTGTCAATTTTGGCGAGCTCGGCTTGCCAGTTACCCCCCAAGATAATATCGGTACCGCGACCTGCCATGTTGGTGGCAATAGTGACCGCATTAGGCCTACCCGCTTGCGCGATAATATCGGCTTCACGCTCATGCTGTTTGGCATTGAGGACGTTATGTTGAATGCCTTCTTGTGTCAATAATTCTGAAAGCACTTCACTGGCTTCAATGGTTGCCGTCCCCACCAAAATCGGCGCCTTTTTTTCTTGAATGCGTTTGATTTCTCGGATAATGCCTTGATATTTGCCCATTTTACTTAGGAAAATTTGGTCATCAAGGTCGATACGCTGAATCGGTTTGTGGGTTGGGATAATCACCACATCTAAATCGTAAGTCTGTTTAAACTCCGCAGCTTCGGTATCCGCTGTGCCCGTCATGCCTGAGAGTTTGTCATACAGACGGAAATAATTTTGGAATGTCGTGGTGGCAAGGGTTTGGTTTTCGGCTTGGATTTCAACCTGTTCTTTGGCTTCAACCGCTTGGTGCAACCCTTCTGACCAGCGGCGACCGGGCATGGTACGCCCTGTGTTTTCATCGACAATGATGACTTCGCCTTCATGCACGATATAGTGAATGTTTTTAACAAATAAATGGTGCGCACGAATCGCAGCTTGGACATGCGCTAGTAGTGGCAAGCGCGTTGGGCTATATAGGCTCTCATTTTCGCCAAGCTCGCCTTTTTCCACCAAGAATTTTTCGATTTTCTCGTAGCCTTTTTCGCTGATTTCGATTTGGCGATTTTTTTCATCAATCCAAAAATCCTGCTCACGGTTTTCGCGGTTGCCTTCTTCGGTTTCTGAGCGTTTGAGGCGCGGGATGATGGTATCAATCAGCCTGTACATAGCCGATGAGTCTTCGGCTTGACCCGAGATAATCAGTGGCGTACGCGCTTCATCAATCAAAATCGAGTCAATCTCATCGATGATACAATAGTTGAGTCCGCGCTGTTTCTTCTCATCTAGGCGAAATACCATGTTGTCACGCAGGTAGTCAAAACCGTATTCGTTGTTGGTACCGTAGGTAATATCCGCGGCATAGGCCTCAAATTTTTCCATCGGGTCTTGTTGTGAGTAAATCACGCCGACAGTCAAGCCCAAAAAGTCAAACAACGGGCGGTTTAGTTCGGCATCGCGGCTTGCCAAGTAGTCATTGACGGTGACGACATGCACGCCTTTACCGCTAATCGCGTTGAGATATATCGCAAGCGTTGCCATCAAAGTTTTACCTTCACCCGTGCGCATCTCGGCGATTTTACCTTCGTGCAGGGTAATACCCCCGATGAGCTGTACATCGTAGTGACGCATGCCAAGGACACGGCTTGAGGCTTCACGACAGACCGCAAAGGCTTCAGGTAAAATGGTATCTAGGCTAGTACCCTGCTCAAATTGGGTTTTAAATTCCGCAGTTTTCTGTTTTAATGCTTCATCAGAGAGGGGCTGGATTTTGGGTTCTAAGGCGTTGATTTTGTCGACCAACTTACGCATTCGCTTAAGCTCACGGTCGTTTTTGGTGCCGATAACCTTGCCTATCATTTTGCCTAACATACGAGGATTTTCCTAAAGTGCTCAAATCAATAAGTGCGATGACTTTTAATACGATGACGGTTAATAAAGGTGTTCAAAATAAATTTTGCTATTATATATGGGTTTGCTTTTTTTAGATACAAGGTTATGACAGCCTGTGAGTTTGAACCGCTCGCCTCTATTACCTTTATCTTTATCAATCCATCCCCATAATTGAACTTTATTTTCGAGATTTTCATTGTTGAAATTTTCTTGGAAGATTTTAACGCCATTTTTGCCATTATGCTATCGAGTTTGCCATGACTGCCCCATTGACGCCACAACAACTGATTCATCAATTACCCAAAGCCGAACTACACGTGCATATCGAAGGCACGTTTGAGCCGGAGCTGATGTTTGCCATCGCTAAACGCAACCAAATCGATATACCCTACCAAACCATTGAAGATGTCAAAAATGCCTACAATTTTCATAATTTACAATCGTTTTTGGATATCTATTATGCCGGCGCAAACGTTTTGGTCAAACAGCAGGATTTTTATGATTTAGCGTGGGCGTATTTTGAAAAATGCCAGGCTGATAATGTGGTGCACACGGAGATTTTCTTTGACCCGCAGACCCATACTGAACGGGGTGTGGATTTTGCCACCTGTTTTCAAGGGCTTTATCAAGCCAGCTTAGATGCCAAAGCAAAAATGGGCATCACCTCGCATTGGATTTTGTGTTTTTTGCGTCATTTGAGCGAAGACAGCGCGTTTGCCACCCTTGAGCAGGCGTTGCCCTTTAAAGATACTATCATTGGCGTGGGGCTTGACTCTAGCGAAGTGGGCAATCCACCCGCCAAGTTTGAACGGGTATTTGCCAAAGCGCGAGCGCTTGGGTTTTTGACGGTTGCGCATGCGGGCGAAGAAGGCGATCCCGCGTATGTCTGGGAAGCGTTGGATTTGTTAAAGGTCAATCGTATCGATCACGGTGTGCGCTCGGCTGAAGATGATAAACTCATGCAACGCTTGATAGCGGAGCAAATGCCGTTGACGGTGTGTCCATTAAGTAACCTTAAACTAAAAGTGGTGCAAGACATGGGCGAGCACAATATCAAAACCATGCTGCACCAAGGCGTGTGCGTGACCGTAAACTCAGATGACCCGGCGTATTTTGGTGGCTATATGAATGACAACTTTGTCGCCATTGAGCAGGCGTTAGCGCTATCAAATCACGATATCAAACAATTGGCAATCAACAGCTTTAACGCGTCTTTTATAGGGGATGCTGAAAAACAGCATTGGATCTCAAAAATCGCATCGCTTTAAACTTTTAAATAATATTTTAAATAAGCTCGAAAAAATAGGCTGGAACTAACGTGCATTTGTGCATCCCAGCCTTAACCAACCTAACACACTCAACATGGTGCGACAAACGCACTTGTTGCTTAACTTCATAACGTTTAACCATTATGACCCAGACCATGCCTCACAATCTTGACCATCACACCCCCATGATGCAGCAATATCTCACGCTAAAAGCAGATTATCCCCATGCCTTGGTGCTGTACCGGATGGGTGATTTCTATGAGCTGTTTTTTGATGATGCCAAGCTTGCTGCCGATATTTTGGGCATCACCTTGACCCGACGTGGCAAGGATAAACAGGGCAATACCATCCCGATGGCAGGCGTGCCATTTCATTCGGCAGACGGCTATATTGCTCGGCTGATTAATGCCGGGCAAACCGTGGTGGTCTGTGAACAAGTCGAAGAAGAAAAGCCAGAAGACAGCCTTGAAGAAAACACTGTAGCAACAGACACTTCAGCCAAAAGCACAGCAAAAAAAACCAGCAAAACAAAAGCCAATGCCGCTAAGATTATGGAACGTAAAGTCGTCCGTACCTTAACCGCAGGAACGCTGACCGATGATAACCTCATCACCCAAGGGCAGACGCCAACGGTCGTCGCGATCAGCTTTGCCAAACAGCAAATGTCGGTGGGATTGGCGCAGCTGGATTTGGCACAAGGACAAATCCGCGTCACTGAGCTTAACTGCGACAGCCATACGGCGCTACAAAGCGAGCTTGCTAACGCACTCGCCCGCTTTGATCCCAGTGAAGTGCTGATAGATGAGCAGCTGTCTGAGGCATGGCAACATTTTTTGCAGGATTGTCTGAGCGCAAATAGTCCAACAGCTAGTCTGCCGCCGATTTTGTCACAGCCGCACAGTTATTTTCTGCCCAATAACGCACTTGAACATCTCACCCAGCATCTTGGCGTCACTACGCTAGCAGGGTTTGGCATTGAGCAAAAACCGCTTGCCATCTCATCGGCGTCGGTTGTACTGCATTACGGCAAACAGACCCAGCAAGCTGATTTACGCCATATTCGCAGCCTGCAGCTCGAGCATAACGGCGATTTTTTGCAGCTTGATACTATCAGTCAGCAAAATTTGGAAATTTTTAAACCCGTGTTGGCATCGGGTATTTCACTGTTATCGGTGATTGATGATTGCCAAACGCCGATGGGTAAACGCGCTTTAGTGCATCATTTGCGCCGACCGCTACGCAATGTCACCCTGATTAACCGCAGGCTCGATGCGGTTGAACAACTGATGCAATTACCGATAGAGGCGTTTGAATTGCTTAAACAAATATTAAGCGAAATCAGCGATATCGAACGCATTGGGGGACGCATTGGCTTGGGTTCAGCAAAACCGACCGATTTGCTCAAATTGCGTCTGAGCTTGGCGCAAGCGTTAGCGTTGTCAAAGCAGTTGCAGCAACATTTTGATTTTACCAACATAACAACGCTAACTGCCGAAACGCCTTTGCTTGCCATGCTTAGCAAACAGCTACCTGACTTAGCCTTAACTGATAGCTTTGCCAATATCCATGCTTTACTAGAGCAAGCGATTGTCGATGAGCCGCCCGCCCACATCCGTGATGGCGGCATGATAAAAAAGGGTTATGATCCACAGCTTGATGAATGGCAAAATCTGCATGGCAATATCGAGCAAACTTTGGAAGCATTGGCGGTGCAAGAGCGGCAAAAAAACAACCTGCCCATGCTCAAAGTGGGCTTTAATAAAGTCAGCGGATTTTATTTTGAACTCAGCGCGCTACAAGCCAAGAACGCGCCTGAATATTTTACCCGCCGTCAAACGCTCAAAAATGCTGAACGCTTTATCACGCCAGCGCTCAAAACCATTGAAGAATCCTATTTATCGGCTCAAGGGCAAGCGTTGACCCTTGAGAAGCGTATCTATGAAAATCTGCTCCATCAGCTTAAGTCACAGCTTGGCGATGTGCAGCGCCTTGCCAAAGCGATTGGGTATTTGGACGTACTTGCCAACTGGGTCAGCCTAACGCGTTTGCAGAATCGCTCTCATCATAATAAAAACTGGTGCCGCCCGTTGTTTAATACCACGGATGATACCGCAAGCCTCAATATCCAAGGCGGACGCCATATCGTGGTTGAAGCAGGTCAACAGCGCCAAGCTCACCATCAGACGGCATCGCTTGACCCATTTGTCGCCAATGACTGTATCATGGGAACAGCCACACAACTTGAACGCTTGATGCTCATCACAGGCCCCAATATGGGCGGTAAATCGACTTACATGCGTCAAACCGCTCTTATCGTACTACTTGCTTGTTGTGGCGCATATGTCCCTGCGCAGTCGGTGACGCTCGGTCGTATTGAGCGGATTTTTACCCGTATTGGCTCGGCAGATGACTTGGCAAGTGGTAAATCAACCTTTATGGTCGAGATGATCGAAACCGCCAATATCATGAACCAAGCCAATGCCAACTCATTGGTACTCATGGATGAAGTCGGTCGTGGCACCAGCACCCAAGATGGTCTAGCGATTGCGCATGCGTGCGTGAATTATTTAGCAGAAAAAATCGGCTGTTTGACCCTATTTGCCACCCATTATTTTGAGCTTACTGAACTGGCTGAGCGCCACCCCAAAATGTTTAATCAGCACCTTGTCACCCAAGAAATCAACGGACAGTTACTGCTATTGCATAAAATCGCAGCGGGGGCGACGCATCGCAGTTTTGGATTGCATGTCGCCAAAATGGCAGGTTTGCCGCAAGACTTATTAGCCCAAGCGCAATATTATTTGGATAACCAAAGCGAACAAAAAAGCTTGGCAAATAATGCTTTACCCTATCCACCAAAAGAGGAGCGGCAAATGGGTCTGGATTTGCAAAGTGCCGCGGCTGACTATCAAGCTTTGAAGACTGATGAATATAAACTTAGCCAACAACTCAACGCCCTAAACCCTGACGAGCTGACGCCGAAACAGGCGTTAGAATTTATTTATTCATTAAAGGAATTGTTAAAAAAAGCGTAACGCGCTAAAATAATACGATTGTATTTTTTATGCTTTTAACATTTGTGCAACTAAAAAAAGGTAGCCACCGCCATGACTTTCGTCGTTACTGATAACTGTGTTCGTTGTAAATATACTGACTGCGTTGAAGTCTGTCCTGTGGACTGTTTCTATGAAGGTCCGAATTTTTTGGTCATCCATCCTGATGAATGTATCGACTGTGCGCTGTGTGAGCCAGAATGTCCTGCCAATGCGATTTTCTCAGAAGATGAAGTGCCAAAAGGTCAAGAAATATACATCGAACTGAATGCAGAACTCGCCGAAAAATGGCCAAACATCTCAGCCATGCACGACCCACTACCCGATGCCAAAGAATGGGATGGCGTACCCAATAAATTACAGTATATTGAAAGATAGCCTTTCTAACATACGCCATTTAGGTGAATTTTAGCAAGATACTATAAACAAGATGCTATAAATAATATGCTAAAAAACAGCATATAGAACGAGGACGGCAATCAGTGCATATTGATTGCCGTTTTTATATTGTCATCTGTTATTATGCCAGCCTTGGTATTATACCAACGTTGTGGTCTATCTGCTTAACTAACCTCTTTAACTTAGCCTATTTTTTTGCAAATTGATTATGAAAAAAAACGCGCTATGGATTAGCGCGTTTTTAGTGTCACAGTAACATCAGCCTTTTACGGCACTGCCCCAAACTGGCACCACGGTTTGCATCAATGGTTTTAACAGTTTGATATTTGCCGCAAAGATAGAACCTGTTTGCATGGCATTGTGTGCGCCTGTATGGTCAACCACAGTACCGCGTGCTTCAGTGACAATTAATTCACCGGCACAGATATCCCAAGGTTTGATAGACATTTCAAAATAACCATCAAACCGTCCCGCTGCGACATATGCCAAATCCAGCGCGGCTGAACCCACACGGCGCACTTGACCGCCTTGTTCGCAGATTTTTTGTAAGCTTTCAAAATGCTCTTTGGCATACGATACTTTACCTTCCGCGCGGTTACGCTCAAGCGGATGACCTGTGGTAAAAAAGCCGCCATCAATGGTTTTATGCTCACTGACGCTGATACGGCGCTGGTTGAGGCGCGCGCCTTTACCACGACTGGCTGAGAACATCTCATCACGCACAGGGTCATAGATGATGCCATGTTCGGTGACGCCATTTTTTTGCACCCCGATTGAGACACAAAAATGCGGTAAGCCATGAATAAAGTTGTGGGTACCATCTAATGGATCAATGACCCAGCACCAGTCTTTATCATTGCCCTTGCCTTCTTGTAGCCCAAATTCTTCACCCAAAAATGAGTGGGTTGGGTAGCTTTCTTTGAGCATCGCGATCAATAATTCTTCGCTATAACGGTCGATTTGGGTCACCAAACCATCTAAGCCTTTGCTTTCAATCGTGAACTCTAGCTTGTGGCGATTGTTATGTGCATTTAAAATCTCTTGACCTACTTTTTGGGCAGCGCGGGCTGCCATGACGACCATCGGTTCCATAATTGACCTTTTGTTGAAGGATAAAAATCTAAAATTTATGACAAAATCGTTTGCATCTGTTTGACCACACCCGCGACATCTAGCCCACAATCGGCTAATTGCTGCTCAGGGCTGCCATGCGCGATATATTTATCGGGGATACCGATATTAAGTAGCGTTGGCAAGGCTTGGCTTGTTTTTGCTGCTTGGGCAACGAGGTATTCATTGACCGCACTACCGGCACCGCCCATGACTTGGTGTTCTTCAAGGGTAACAATGGAGCAGTTTTGCGCCAATAGCGTATCCAGCAATTCGCTGTCTAACGGTTTAACAAACCGCATATTATAAACAAAAAACGTCGTCGTTGGGTAAGTTTCGGCTAAGTTTTGACACGCCGTGACCGCCGTCTTTACCATGGTACCAAAAGCAAGCACCGCAACTTTTTTCGCCACGTTGCCAGTACCTGCAGCAGTGGCATCAATAGTCTGCTCAAGCGCTGCCTTACCGATTGGATACATCGCTTGGTTTTTATCAATCTCTGCGCCAATGCCATTACCGCGTGGATAACGCACCGCAGAGGGTCCAATATGCTCATAACAGGTATTAAGTAAGTTATAGCACTCATTCTCATCTTTTGGACAAGCAATCACCATATTAGGCACAGTTCGCATAAAGGCGATATCAAACACCCCCGCATGAGTCGCACCGTCTTCACCAACCAAGCCCGCACGGTCAATGGCGAACATCACATCCAAATTTTGCAAAGCCACATCGTGAATCAGTTGGTCATAGCCACGTTGTAAAAATGTGGAATAAATCGCGACAATCGGTTTGACGCCTTGAGTCGCCATACCACCCGCTAGCGTCACTGCATGTTGCTCGGCAATCGCCACATCAAAAAATTGGCTGGCAAAGCGCTTGGCAAATTCGGTCATGCCTGAGCCTTCAGCCATCGCAGGGGTAATCGCCATCAGTTGTTTGTCAGTGGCGGCTTTATCGCAAATAAACTCACCAAACACTTGCGAGTATTTTTTGGCGGGAGTAGGCACTGGCTTTTGGCTGTCAACTGGCACAGATTTTTCTTGCGCTGGGTTGATTTTTTTAAGTTTGGTAATGGCATGATAAGTAATCGGGTCGCATTCTGCCGGTAAGAAGCCTTTACCTTTCACCGTATGCACATGGACAAGTACTGCACCTTTTAACTGTTTGACCCGTTCAAATACCTGCGTCAATTTGGCGACATCATGCCCGTCAAACGGTCCAAAATACTGAAAACCGATGGCTTTAAACAAGTTTTCGGGAAACACTTCATCAATGAGTTTACTGGCGATTTTCTCAGGTAATGTCTCTAACTGAGAGGGTTTAGGAATACCTTTTTCTGCCAATTTTTCGACAATTTTATTGGGCAGGCGCGAGGTCCAATCATCTAAAGCTTCGTTTGCCATGTGCAAATAATGACGAATACGGCGGTCTTCACTGGAGATGACGCGCTTGGTAAAAATCGCATCACCGTTTTTATCGATATCGACTGCCAAACCACGCTGCCAAAGGGTGGCTAAATGTTTAGAAAATCCGCCCGTTGCCTGCGAGATTGACATGTCATTATCGTTGAGCACCACAATCAAATCGGCATTTTGCTGCACCGCGTCATTCATCGCTTCAAACGCCATGCCACCTGTCATAGCACCATCACCGACGATGCTAACCACTTTGTCACGTTTGCCTAAATAGCGCATAGCAAGCGACATGCCTAGCCCTGCAGAAATCGCCGTCGATGAATGCCCAACGCCAAAGGTATCATACTCAGACTCATGACGCTCGGGGAAGGCGGTCAGCCCATGTTGGCTACGAATGGTGGTAAGCTTGTCACGGCGACCCGTTAAAATTTTGTGGGGATAGGCTTGGTGCCCTACATCCCAGACAATTTGGTCTTTGGGTGAATTAAAGACATAATGCAGTGCAATGGTGAGCTCAACGACGCCAAGGTTAGAACCAAAATGCCCGCCGCTGACGCCCGTTGTATACAGCAAAAACTCGCGCAGTTCATCGGCTAATTGCTGTAATTGCGCGGTACTCATTTTTTTTAGATCAGCAGGACTGTCCACCCCATCGAGCAGCGGCGTATGCGGCTTTAGCATAGGGATGGTATCAAAGGTTTTTAATGGGTATTTTTGGTTAGCTATTTTAGTTTTTGACATATCTTGGCTGACACTTTTCATTGCTTACAGGGGCTCGATGAGCCCTGTTGACACAGGTGAAAAAAATAAATGGTAAAACGCACAATGACTATTAACACCTTATTGTTGGCACAAAATTGGCACAAAATACGGGCACAAAGTTGACAGACTGCCAAAGCGTTGAGCGCTTGAAAATCTAGGTGGCTAAGCTGGTATTACCAGCTTTGAATTGCCAATGTGGCGCATGAATGTGGCATAATAGCATTTTTTTGTTGATTAAACATCAAACCTCGCTATTTTAGATTGTATCTTATAGCTGCTATAAAGTTTAGCTTAGCGCCTTGAATTTTTGATAAATTTTGACAAAAAAGTTACCTCAGATAGCATGCCAACCTAGCTTGCGGCTTATTGATAAGATGCGTAATGACGCTATCCTTCTTGATATTTTAATCAACGCCTTCATGTAAAGGGCACTTTTATTGCTTTGGGTTTACCGACTTGATTCAGTTGGTTGGGTCAGTTGGTCATTTTTTTGGACATTTTTTTGGAGTAGTGGGTGTCGTATCAATTTATCACGCAAGCAACCTTACCAACAGCGCATGGGCTATTTGATATTCATGTGTTTGAAGATACGGACGACACGGCACGCGATGCGCTGGGCAATCGCAAACATGAACACGTCATGCTGACGGTTGGCTTGCCCACGGCTGATAAATCCAAAATCCCATTGGTACGCATTCATAGCGAATGTTTGACAGGGGATGCCTTTAGTTCGCTTAAATGCGACTGCGGTCCCCAGCTCAACGCCACCATGCAGATGATTCAAGCTTATGCTAAAGATGGCGGCTGTGGGGCGATTTTATATTTGCGCCAAGAAGGGCGCGGGATTGGACTGACCAATAAAATCCGAGCTTACGCATTGCAAGACCAAGGACATGATACGCTTGATGCCAATTTGCTGCTCGGTTTGCCTGCCGATGCTCGCACCTATGAGATGTGCAAGCCGATGCTTGAGCATGTCGGCGTGGATAAGGTAAAACTGATAACCAACAATCCCAACAAAATTGACTATCTCAATGATATTGGTATTGAGGTGGTAGCGCGCGTGCCGCTGTTGGTGGGTGTCAATCCCCACAATGAAGCCTATCTCAACACCAAAAAAGCGCGCATGGGGCATATGATTGAGAATGGATTATAAAATTCATTCTCATGACATGACACAAAACCCATGGTTTATTTTTACCATAAATTAATGCCAAGCGCGCCCAACATCATTTTTGCACCCACAATCAGCAGCAGACCACCAAACATACGCTTTAAGGTGTTGGCAGGCAATTGGTGCGCCAATTTTGCCCCCACTTTGGCAAATAAATAACTCATCACTGAAATACATAAAAACGCAGTGATATGCACAAAGCCAATCGCCTCAGCGGGCAAGCCCTGTACATCTTTGCCAAAAAACATAAACCCGAGTGCCCCTGCAATGGCAATCGGTAAGCCACAGGCTGCTGACGTACCCACCGCTTGTTGCATAGTCAAACCAAAACGGCTCAAAAACGGCACGGTAAAACTGCCACCGCCAATACCAAAAATCGCCGATGCTGCCCCAATGAACCCGCCCACCGCTGTTTGCACAGGCGCAGATGGCAAGTGAGTGGTCACGACAACTTCCGATTTTTTAGCCAGAAGCATTTTTAGCCCCATAAACAGCGCCATGCCTGCAATCAAAAATGCTAAGACCTTACCATGCAATAAATCTGCGATATAAGCACCAACAAAACTACCAACCACCAAGCCAATCGACATATTGCGCCATACATCCCATCGCACGCCACCGCGCTTATTGTGCGATTGCATGGAGCTTATGGAAGTCACCACAATCGTGGCAAGCGATGTCCCTACCGCCAAATGGGTAATGACATCGCTTGGATAGCCATACGCTTTAAAAATCGCCATCAGCACGGGTACGATAATCAATCCCCCACCGACACCAAACAGCCCCGCACAAGTGCCAGCAAATGCCCCCGCCAGCAAAAACCACAGATACATCATTTTTTGCATTTCCTTTGATTAAAAATAGCGTTAGTATAGCAAACTTATCTTTTTGACGTTTGTAACATTGTGCCTAAGCTTATGAACCCGACCCTATGTACCCATCCCCATGAAAATTGATTCGCTTTGCCATACCCATTTATCATCAACCCACTCAACCAACAGTCAGCTGATTGATTGGATGGTACTAAGCTATCAAGCGCAGTCGCCCACCGACCATAACCGACCGCATTTTAGCCGACCCCATTTACTCACTGCCGATACCCAATCAGGCGGACGTGGTCAACATGGCAGAACATGGCAATCACCGCTAGGCAATGTTTATTTATCGCTGTATGTGCCGACACAAGCCTATGCATTGCCGCAAAATCTTTGCTTATCTTATCGATTAGATGGTCGCTTGTCACTGTGCGTGGGTTATCAGCTTAGTCAAATCCCTACCATAGAACACATCAACCAAACAAGACTGGCAAAGCATTTGCCAACCATTGGCGTCAAATGGGTGAACGATATGGGTTTTTATCAACCACAAGACAACCTACCTGACCAATTTCAAAAACTCTCGGGTATTTTGATAGAGCCTGTCAATGTCGCAGGTCAGATGCTAGGGGTCGTCATCGGTGTGGGAGTCAATATTGCCCATGCCCCTGTGCTGACCGAGCAAACCCAAGAAGGCTTAAACTACCAAGCGGTAAGCCTGCAAGATTTGACAACGCAGCGCTTACAGCCCCGTGAGTTTTATCAGCCCATTACCGATGCCATAGCTAATGCGATTGGGCAATTTAATCAGCTGCAAGCGACTGAAGCGAGCGAGCAATTTATCCATGATTTTGCGCAAAGAGACGTATTAAAAAACAAGCATTTGCAAATTCATAACGCCTTATCTGAGCAATCAATAACAGGCATTGCAGCAGGTATCGATGCGCAAGGCTGTCTACTGATTGAGCAAGCAGATGGCAGCACACAAACGATTTGGACAGGCACCATTCAAGTTTTGGATTCAGCCGTTTCATCATTGCAGGCAAATAAACACAAATAAAGCATCCCATTCAAAGGCTATTATTTATGACAAAACTTTGGCTAGACTTGGGTAATACCCGCTTAAAATATTGGCTTACGGACGATAAGGGTCAAGTGCTCGATCATGCCGCTGAGCAGCATTTGCAAGCGCCTGCCGAATTGCTCAAAGGGTTGACCTTTCGGCTTGAACGACTCAATCCTGACTTTATCGGGGTGTCATCCGTACTCGGACAAGCCGTCAATAATCACGTCGCAGAAAGCCTAGAGCGATTGCAAAAACCGTTTGAATTTGCCCAAGTCCATGCCAAGCACGCGCTGATGTCGAGCGACTATAACCCTGCCCAACTTGGCGTTGACCGCTGGCTACAAATGCTCGGTATCATCGAGCCTAGCAAAAAACAATGCGTGATTGGCTGCGGCACTGCCGTTACCATTGATTTGGTCGACCAGGGTCATCACTTGGGGGGCTATATTTTCCCCAGTATTTATTTGCAGCGCGAGTCGCTATTTTCGGGAACGCGCCAGATTAGTATTATTGATGGCACTTTTGATAGTATAGATTCAGGCACCAATACCCAAGACGCGGTGCATCATGGTATTATGTTATCCATTGTTGGGGCAATCAATGAAACAATTCATCGCTACCCACAATTTGAAATCACCATGACAGGCGGTGATGCCCATACTTTTGAGCCGCACCTATCAGCCAGCGTGGAAATTCGGCAAGACTTGGTATTGGCGGGACTCCAGCGTTTTTTTGCCGCCAAAAATAACACTAAAAATCAAAACTAAAAACCAGAAATAAAATTAACCGTTAAGAAAAAAGGGAAATCACCGATGAAAAAAATCATTCAAACCACAAGTATCGCCTTACTCACTACGAGCCTATTAACCGCATGTATAACTGCGCCTACTTTGCCCGCCAAACCAACGCCTTCAACAGTCAACCAGCCCGCCAATGCCACTCGCACGGTCACGCTTGCACTGGGTCAAAACATCTTTGTTAAAGAACACCAGCTAAATCTGACTTTTGATAAAGTGCTCAATGATAGCCGCTGTGCCACAGGCGTACAGTGTATTTGGGCAGGCAATGCCACGGTAGCGGTCACGGCTATGACTACCGCCTCTCGCCCACAAACCCTCAACCTATCGATTGGGGATTTGCGCGGAGACTTGCGTCAAACACAGCGTTTTGCCAATATGGATATTACCCTGACTGCGCTATCATCTACGCCTGTATCCAGTCAATCTACTGCCACATCAACCAGCAATCTGCCTACTATCACCTTGACGATTAAGCAAATTCCTTAATTGTTATATCCTTAAAAAAGTCATAAAAAAAAAGGGGTTAATACCCCTTTTTTTGTACCCAAGCATTGGTTTATACCGTTGCCACCATCGGGGCTTCACGTTCAACTTTTAATTTCAAAATGCGCGATGTTGAAGTTTCTAGAATGGTAAACTTATAGGCACCGATATTAATGGTTTGATTGACTTTTGGGGCATCGGTCAGCTGCGAAATCAAATACCCGCCAATGGTGAACTGATCGGCATCGAGTAGAAAATCTGGATCGTCAAGCTCCAAACGTAGTTGGTGCAAACTTGCTGTGCCATTCACAATCCAATAATCGTCATAGGGGATAATTTCTAAAGTTTCATCTTCATCAGGGAACTCACCTGCAATCGCCTCTAGCACATCAAGCGGTGTCACAAGACCTGCGACTTGACCGTATTCATCAATCACCATCGCCAAATTACCTTTGGCTTTTTTGAGCATATTGAGCAGTTTTAGATTGTCAATGCTTTCTGACACAAACACAGGCTGCTGCTTGTTAAGTAATGGTTTAATAGCGGTTTCAATATCTGCGACATTGTTATCGAGCAAATCCAAAAAGTCTTTGGCGCGTACTACCCCAAGCACTTTATCGATGGTATCTCGGCACACAGGGAACAAGCTATGCGGCGTATCAAGCAATTGCGCGCGCATTTCTTCGCGGCTACCGTTGATATTGACCCAAGAGATATCATTGCGCGGCGTCATGATGGTATGTACATCGCGCTCATTGAGCGCCAGTACGCCACTAATCATATAACGCTCTTCTTGCGCAAAGGGCATACTATCAAAATCAAAATGTTCTGAATTATTCTCTGGGGTAACCGCTTCTTCGGTTTTACCACCCATTAAGCGTAAAATCGCATCCGCAGTACGGTCACGAATCGGAATTTGATTTTCATATTTGGTTTTATTGCGTTTGGCTACTTGGTTAAACGCTTCAATCAAAATTGAGAACGCAATCGCCGCATACAAGTAACCTTTTGGCATATGAAAGCCTAGTCCTTCGACAATTAAACTAAAGCCAATCATCAGTAAGAAACTTAAGCATAAAATCACCACGGTTGGATGACGACCAACAAACTCTGTGAGCGCTTTAGACGCAGCCACCATTAATACCATGGCAATGATCACTGCCGCCATCATAATTTCAAGGTGTTTTGCCATGCCTACAGCGGTAATCACCGCATCAAACGAGAACACCGCATCTAAAATCACAATCTGTGCGACAACCGCCATAAACCCAGCTTGCACTTTACTTTGATTGGTATGCTCAGGTTTGCCTTCTAGCCGCTCATGCAGCTCTGTCGTTGCTTTAAACAGCAAGAACACCCCGCCTACCAATAAAATAATGTCGCGAACCGATAAATCAAAACTTCCTAAGGTGAGCACAGGATCGGTCAGTGTAATGAGCCATGACATCATGGACAAAAGCACCAATCGCATGAGTAATGCTAGACCTAGACCTAGATTACGGGCTTTAGCGCGCTGATGCGGCGGGAGTTTATTGGCTAAGATGGCAATAAAGACAAGATTATCAATACCTAAAACAATCTCAAGAATGACAAGCGTCGCAAGGCTTAGCCACGCGGACGGGTCAGATAGTAGTTCTAACATAGTGGGTCAGTTATTCTCTTGTAATGAGGGGCAAAAAATAAAAACAGCAAAAACGAAAAATTAGCCGTTACCTTAGCAAATCATAGCAAAAAATCAATGACAATTTGTGTCTGCTTTTGTAGATGGCACATCAATTGTGCCAATACATCACTTGGTTTTTAACTTTACCTAAACCTTACCTACATACTGCATCCACTGAGTTTGTCAAAAAATATACTGATCAGTCATTTCATTTGATTCACAAATTCTTGATTTAGGTTAAATTAATCCATAGGACAGCGAAACTTCATTATGACTTTACAAGGATAAGTATATGTCACATCATCGCTTTATGCGCCGTGCCGCCAAAGGATTGCTTTTTTCTTCCATCGCATTTTCTGCGTCTTCTTATGCCTCAAGCTATTACAACTGTGCCAATGCCACAGGCTGTGTCGCAGTCCCCTCCCTCACCGCCACCTCAGATTTTGCAAAAACCAAATACCCTATCGTACTTGCTCACGGGCTTGGTGGCTGGAGCAAAATGTTTGGTTTGGTCGATTATTTTAATGGCATTCCTCAAGATCTCACCAAAAATGGCGCGAGTGTGTATGTGACCAAGACATCAAGTGTCAATGACACCGAAGTGCGCGGTGAGCAGCTACTCCAACAGGTCAAAACCATCATTGCCATCACCGGCAGCCCGAAGGTTAACTTAATGGGTCATAGCCAAGGCGGGATTGATATTCGCTATGTGGCGGGGGTTGCGCCATCGCTAGTATCCTCTGTGACGGCGATTTCTAGCCCTGAGCAAGGCTCAAAAATGGCGGATTGGACAGTCAAAATGGTGACTGAAGGCAGCGCGGCTGATGGCTTACCCGCTGGCGAATTTAATACCGCCTCTTTAATGGCAATCAAGTTTTTTGAATTGGTGGGCGGTGTGATGGATATTGGATCTGGCGTGCCACTCAATCAACTGCAGCAGCAAGATGGCTGGGCAGCCGTCAATGCACTCACCACTAATTACGCAGCCAAATTTAACCAAAAATTCCCTGCAGCGATGCCGACCAGTTATTGTGGATACCCAAAGAACACGGTGGTCAACAATGTACGTTACTACTCATTTAGTGGCGACCAAACTATGACCACGCTTGTCGATCCATCTGATACGGTGTTGGGGTTGACGGGTTTATCCTTCAATGGCGAAGCCAATGATGGGCTTGTCTCACCCTGTTCAAGTCGTCTCGGTGAAGTGATTCGTGATAACTATAAAATGAATCATATGGATTCAGTCAATCAGGTATTTGGCATTGTCAGTTTGCTAGACACCAATCCATTGACTGTCTATCGCAACCAAGTCAATCGCTTAAAAGGTCAATCGTTGTAAGCTTATAGCTATGGTTCCTTCAAACAACCCTAACACAAACCAACGACCGATAACCTGGCTAATAATCGTATTAGCCAGTGGCATCATCGCATTATTGATAGCCTGCATACTGTGGTTAAAACCTAAGGACGCTGCCAAAACAGCCAATCCTTTACAGCATGATACCGCTAGTACGATACCATCTGGTATTTTGCCGTCCAATCAAACCGTAACGCTCGCCAATGCATCCTCCGTCAGCGCGAACGCTAACCCCTTGCCCACATCGCTGCCCAAATCACTACAAGGCACCCAAGTTGATGGCGAAATTATTATCGATGAAAATAAGCAATTGGTGGTGACTGCAGGTTTGCGCCGACTGTTTGATTATTTTTTGTCAGCACAAGGGGAAGAGCCGTTAAGCCAGATTGAACAACGGGTGATTGCGTATATTCGTGAACATACGCCTGAGCCTGCCGCAAGCCAAGCGGTTAACATTTTTCAAAATTATCTAACCTATTTGACCGCTGTCAGCCAGCTAGATAAGCCTAAAGCACAGTCCAATCCCAACGTCAGTGCATTAGATTTATCTGCGATTAAAAACCAATTACGCGCAGTACAACAGCTGCAAGCCCGCTATTTTGACGCCAAAACCCGCGAAGCCTTTTTTGGGGATGAACAAGCCCTCAATGACTACAACATGACGGTCGTCGAAGCCAACCAAAACGCACAACTGAGCAATGACCAGCGCCAAGCCATCATTGATAAGGCGCAAACTGCCTATATCGCCAGCGTTAACGACCCAAATCTACAGACAAAGCTAACCCAGCAGCGCAATATTGACAAGTTATTAGCGCAAACGCAGCAAATGCAGCAGCAAGGGGCAACGCAAAGCCAAATTAATGCCATGCGTAGTCAATACGTCTCCCCTGAAGCGGTCAAACGGCTTGAGCAGCTTGACCAGTCCGAAGCGCAATTTGCGCAGCGTGTGGCAACTTATCAGACACAGTCTAACCAAATACTGAGCAAATTGGGTAATGTGCCGCAAGCACAGCAACAAATTGTGGCGTTACAGCAAACGATGTTTACGCCTGAAGAACAGCTACGCCTAGATGTATTGACTGACAAAGCAGCGTTAAATTCCCTGTTAAAATGAGAATGAGTTAAATGCCCTGTTGAATTGCTTGTTGAATCGCCACAGGCGCGTTTGAGCCTATTTCACACGGTAACGGGCTGAACGCGCGTGGGCATCCAAGTTTTCTTCCACCGCCAATATATCGGCAGTTTTTGCCAGCGTTTGGCTACCTTGCTCGCTACAATAAATAATCGAAGATTTCTTTTGAAAATCATACACGCCGAGCGGTGAACTAAAGCGTGCGGTACCTGACGTTGGCAACACGTGATTAGGGCCAGCGCAATAATCGCCAATCGCTTCAGGGGTATAGCGACCCATAAAGATAGCGCCCGCATGGCGGACATCTTTGAGCATTGCCTCTGGGTCATCTACCGATAATTCCAAATGCTCAGGCGCAATGCGGTTAATCACCTCAATACCCTCTGCGCGGTCTTTCACCAAAATCAGCGCGCCACGGTTGGCAATCGCCGCTTTAGCGATGTCAGCTTTTGGCAAATCTACTAAGGCTTTTTCTATTTCCTGCGCAACTTTTTTAAGTAACGGCTCAGATGGGGTGACAAAAATCGCTTGTGCGACGGTGTCATGCTCAGCTTGCGATAATAAATCCATGGCTAACCAATCAGCTTTATCATTTGCTACGCCTTCGGCATATACCAGTACTTCCGAGGGACCTGCAATCATGTCAATGCCCACTTGCCCAAACACGGCGCGTTTGGCGGCTGCCACGTATTTGTTACCAGGTCCTGTGATTTTATCGACTTGTGGGATGGTGTTAGTACCATAAGCCAACGCTGCCACCGCTTGCGCGCCCCCAATGGTAAAGACTTTATCCACACCCGCCAAATAAGCGGCCGCCAATACCAAGGGATTTAGTTCACCATGAGGGGCAGGCACCACCATGATAATTTGCCCGACCCCTGCCACTTTGGCGGGTAACGCATTCATCAAGACGCTGGATGGATAACTTGCCAGCCCACCTGGCACATAAATACCCACTTTATCGAGTGGCGTAACTTGTTGTCCAAGCGTATTGCCTAGCGCATCTTGATACGTCCAGCTTTCTTGCCGTTGGCGCTCGTGAAAAGATGTGACGCGCTGTGCCGCCAGTTCAAGCGCTTGCTTGATTGTAGGGTTTAATCCATCAAATGCTTGTTTGAGCTTTTCTTGTGAAATCTCTAGCTCGGTAAAGGTTTTGGCAGGATGGTTGTCAAATTGTTGGGTCAGCTTTAACACCACCTCATCCCCACCCTGACGCACTTGCGCGATAATATCATCGACCGTAGCCAGTAGCGCTGGATCATTTACCGTTTCAAAAGCAAGCAGCTCTGTCAATTCCTGCTCAAAACTGGCTTGTTGGCTATTTAACAATCGCATGGTATTCCCCTAAGAATAAAAATGACTAACCCATAGCATAACAAATTTTATCATGGATGAAAGCGGCTTTTTAGCCTGCAAAGCTTCGCCAACCCATCAAAATTGGCACATCAAAGCTAGCGCATCAAAATCTACGCATCAAAATCGACTAAACTAAGCCAATCCGTCACCGCTTTTAGTTTTCGCCCAATTAAAATTCACCCAGTTAAAAAAAGACGTCTTAATAACGTCTTTTTTTAATCTTCAATCTTTTAGTTTTCAATGTTTTCATCTTCCATGTTTTAATCGGCATAGCCAGCTTCAATAATGCTGTAGATTGTCGAGTGCATACACAAAGGTTTGGATTTTCATACCATTGTCAAGCGTGGCTGTCACTTCAATGCGCTGATAGGCTTCACCTTCAAACTCATCTAGCCGCGCCCAATGATTGACCAAATCATCCGACGAAAACACCCATCCGGCTACCATGTCGCCTTGTTCATCTAGGATGACTGCAGGAAATCCGAGCGCCGAGCCCCAACCGCCATCTGGCATCAAATGCCCACGAATAGTCGCAGCTTGCCAACTGCCGTTTTTGATGGGTGTCATGATACTGTGGTTATCGCGATTGGGCGCTAGTGTGCCATAGACAAAAAGATGCTGCATCATGTGATTTTTGAACCGTTACTGGGTGTTATCAGCGACGCTTTGCTTGAAGCTTTCAATGATTGGCTCAAGCAGGGCAAATTTGCGTTTATAACTGACTTGATTGACAATCAAACGCGAAGAGACTTGGCAAATCTCTTGGCGCGGCTCTAGACCATTGGCTTTTAAGGTATTACCGGTATCGACCACATCTACAATCAAATCACCCAAGCCTACCAATGGCGCAAGTTCCATGGAACCATATAGTTTAATCACATCCACTTGCTCACCGCGACTGGCAAAAAACGCGCGCGTCACATTGACATATTTGGTGGCAATTCGAAGACGACGACTGGGTAATTGTAGCCCCACTTTACCTGCCGTCATCAAACGGCATTTGGCAATTTGTAGGTCAAGCAATTCATATAAATTGCTTGAGCCATGCTCCATCAGCACATCTTTACCCGCCACACCAAAATCCGCCGCCCCATGCTCCACATAGGTTGGCACGTCACTGGCGCGTAAAATCAAGATTCGCACATCAGCATGGGTGGTCGGGAAAATCAGTTTACGTGATTCTTCGGGGTCTTCAAGTAGTTCGATACCTGCCTTTTTTAGCAAGGGTAAGGTATCTTTTAAGATTCGCCCTTTGGATAACGCTAAGGTAAGACCGTTATAATTGGCATCATTTGCTTGTGTCATTGTCTTATACCTGTTATTCGCCTTTTACCCGCTCAATGGTGACGCCCAAGCCGCGCAGTTTGTCTTCCACATACTCATAACCACGGTCAATGTGGTAAATGCGCTCGATACAGGTCTCGCCTTGGGCTGCCACCGCTGCCATTACCAGTGACATAGACGCACGTAAATCGGTTGCAATGACAGGCGCGGCATTGAGCTTATCGACGCCTTGAACAACAGCGGTATGACCGTCGACTTTGATATTGGCGCCCATACGTTGCAGCTCAGGGACATGCATGTAGCGATTTTCAAAAATATTTTCAATAATAGTACTGGTACCTTCTGCAATACAGCAAACTGTCATGAGCTGGGCTTGCATATCGGTTGGAAACGCAGGGTGTGGTAGTGTGCGGATATCAACCGCTTTTGGACGACCCACCATTTTGACATTAATCCAGTCGCTGCCAACAGTGACTTGGGCGCCCATTTCTTCAAATTTTTTAAGCACCGATTGCATCAAGCTGGCTTCGGTTTTTTTGGCAGTCACTTCGCCGCCTGTCATCATGGCAAGCGCAAGATATGAGCCGGTTTCGATACGGTCTGGTACGACTGAGTACTCACAGCCATTTAATTTGTCAACGCCTTCAATGGTCATATAAGCGGTGCCAATGCCTTCAATTTTTGCACCCATTTTGACAAGCATATTAGCCAGATCAACCACTTCTGGTTCACGCGCACAGTTTTCTATGTGCGTAGTTCCCTCTGCCAATGCCGCTGCCATGATGGTATTTTCAGTGCCGCCAACCGTGACCATATCAAAGGTGAAATGACAACCTTTTAGCCGACCGTTAGCGGGTGCTTTGGCTTTGACATAGCCATTTTCAACGATGATGGTCGCTCCCATCGCTTCCAAGGCTTTTAGATGTTGGTCAACAGGGCGTGAGCCAATTGCGCAGCCACCAGGTAGCGACACTTCAGCCTGCCCAAAGCGCGCAAGCAGCGGCCCCAATACCAAAATCGATGCACGCATGGTTTTGACCAGCTCATAGGGGGCATAGTAGCTATTGATGGTACTGGTGTCGCAAGTCACCGTATCGCCGTTTTTTTCAATGGTGATACCCGTGCCCGCAATCAATTTGACCAAGGTATTGACGTCTTTGAGTGTCGGTACATTGTGCAGGGTGACGGGGGTTTCTGCCAAAATCATTGCCGCAAGCAAGGGTAATGCCGCATTTTTTGCACCAGAGATGACCACTTCCCCTTTAACTTGAGTGCCACCCGTGATTAAAAATTTATCCATGTGTTTCTCCTAAAAATGGCTTACTGCGCAGCTTGTTTAGCTTGCATCTCATGCCACTGGGCATAGGTCAACGCTTGGATATTGAGTGCATGGATTTCACCTGACGCAAATTTATCAGACACCAACCCCAATACGGCTTGTTGACGCGCGACAGCACGTTTACCCTCAAAGCTGTCATCCACCACGCGCACATCAAATTTGTTGCCTTGATTGGCGGCTTCGATTTTGCCACTCGGAAAATGGGGTTGTAGTAAAGTAATTAAATCTTGTGCGTTCATGGGAAATACCTAATAAAAGAGGGGTAAAATTATACTATTTTGCTGCGTAGCATAGCATAATTTTTGCTAAGTTTATACGTTATACAAAATGCTTAATTTACGCTAAAAGCGTCCTTAATCCATGTAGGCATGGGCATGACAGCCTGCCCTGCAGTTGCAGCGCCTTCATAACTTACCACATCAAAGCGAATGTCAAAGTTATCAAATTGTGGATGCGCTTGTAAGAAAGCTGCGGTAGTTTTAATGATTTTACGTTGTTTGGTGGGGGTGATACTGTCTAAACTTGTGCCAAATTGGCTGACTTTTCGTTGACGCACTTCGACAATGACGAGGCAAGGTTTTTTTTGCGTCGGCTCAAGCATCACCAAATCAAGCTCGCCCAAGTTTTTGTAGTGCCAGTTTTTGGCAAAAAACGTTAAACCTTGCGCTTCAAGGTAGTGTTTGGCGAGGGTTTCATAATAGTCGCCTTGGCGCTGTTTTGGGGCGGTGAGTTTCATTTTTATACGATAAATGCCTAACAACATAGATTGTCAGGCATTGTTTTTCCAAATATTTTAAAACAAATTAATGATGAGAATTATCTTTTTCAGGCATTGCAGATGAATGATGACTAGTAATTAACCACTGTTTACCGTCCCATCCATAGGTATAACTATAGCGTGCCTTTACTATTGCACCTGTTTTACCAAAGGTGAAAGTATAAAGACCTGCATCAAAAGCCGTATTACAACCAATTTGAATCATTCGTTCATTAATTACTCCTTTAGGACGATTTTCTAAGAAGTGCTGAAAATAATCAACTTTTTGTTCTGCTGTATAACGTGGTACATTTGATACGGTTGGCAATAAAATTGATTTTTCGGCATAATTTGCAACCACTCTATTGGGGTCACCTGTTGCTAATGAATTATTCCAGCGATTAAACAAACCTTGTATTTCTTGCTCATTGGTTGGCTGACAAGCAGGCACTACTATTTTGGATTGCGATTGAGCAGTTAGAGCCGTTTTGTCAGATGTGGTAGTACAGCCGGTCATCGCAGTGATTACTAATATAGCTGTAAATGAATAGTTGATAGGTTTCGCCATTTTGCATTTCCTTTGCAATTAAATTAATTCGTATTTTATGCAACAAAAATTAAATATTTGTTGTTTTTATATTATAGAGTTATCATTTATTTTGTCAAATTTTATTGCATAATTTATTTTATAATTGTTAAAAATTTTACTATCTGAGAAAAAAATGACTTTAACTAGCACTAATTATGGCACTCTATATATCGTCGCCACCCCGATTGGTAATTTATCCGATATCACCGCCCACGCCATCGACTGCCTAAAAAGCGTGGCTATCATCGCCTGCGAGGACACCCGCACCTCGGGCAAACTGCTCAACCACTTTAACATCCCCACCAAAACTTGGGCTTATCACGACCACAATGCCGAAGTACAGACCCCTAAACTGATTGAGATATTACAGTCAGGGCAAAGTATCGCGCTTATCAGTGATGCCGGTACCCCGCTGATTAGCGACCCTGGTTTTCGACTGGTGCGTGCCTGTCACCAAGCCGATATCAAAGTCTCACCGGTTGTCGGCGCCAGTGCTGCCATAGCCGCCTTATCGGTGGCAGGATTACCCTCAGACAAGTTTTATTTTTATGGCTTTTTGCCTGCCAAAACCGCAGGACGACAAAGCGAATTGACTAAAATCAAAGATTTAACCGCCACGCTGATTTTTTATGAAGCGCCCCATCGTATTGTTGAGTGTATCGATGACATGATTACGGTGCTTGGCGACAATCGACAAGTGACGTTTTGCCGTGAGCTAACCAAAACGTTTGAAACCATTTATCCATCGACTTTGGGCGAATTAAAAGCGTTTGTGGCAAGCGATGCCAATCAGCAAAAAGGGGAAATGGTACTGGTGGTCGCTGGGGCAAATGAATTACAGAATCATGATAATGAGCACGATGCGTTGCTAAAACGACTATTGCAAGATTTGTCGGTGAAAAAGGCCGCACAGCTCGCAAGCGATATCACAGGGGCTAAGAAAAATGCCTTGTATGACAGAGCTTTACAATTACAACAGATAGTGGACTAAACGCTGATACTTTTCATCAGCGTTACCCCATCAAGCGATGAGAGATACTAGCCATCGCTAAAATCGCAACCATCATTAATAATTAGCACCAAACTAATTAGCGGCTGATAGCTAAAACAACCTAAGACACACTTTAGTTAATGCAAAAAAGCTGCGTAATGATGCCCAGCTTTTTTGGGTGGTTAATGCAAATGTTCCCCAATTAAGGCAACTAATTGTTCCGCAATTTTATCTTTACTGGCTTTTTCTAGTGTCATCCCTTCTGATTTATCTTTAAGAAACACCGTCATGGCATTGTCGTCACTGCCAAAACCAATATCGGTGCGGGACACATCATTACAAGCAATCATATCTAAGTTTTTGGCGTCAAGCTTGCCACGAGCATATTTTTCGATATCTTGGGTCTCTGCCGCAAATCCTACCACAAAAACCTCAGGGAATTCTTCGGCAATGGTCGCCAAAATATCAGGATTTTTCACCAAATCCAGTGCCATCTGGTCTTGCGTTTTTTTAATCTTTTGCGGCACGACATCACGCGTGCGATAATCAGCGACCGCAGCCGTGGCAATAAAAATATCGGTCGCTGTGCTGCTAGGTTCGACTTCGATATCATTGCCGAATTCATCATGGTCATGATGGTGGTGGTCATGGTCATGATGAGGGTGGTCATGGTCATGATGGTGGTGGTCATGGTCATGATGGTGGTGGTCATGGTCGTGATGGTGGTGGTCATGGCAATCACATATATCGCCACTGGCGCATTGGCGAGCGGTCATTAGCATTTCTTCAGCCGATAACACATCGATACGATTGACCAGTAGTGGCGTTGGCAGCGGCACTTTACCCCCAACGATTAAGGTTACCCTCGCACCTGCATTGCGGCACGCTTTTGCCAGCGCAAAACCCATTTTACCCGTGGAATGATTGGATAGATAGCGCACAGGGTCTATGGCTTCAATCGTCGGACCTGCGGTGATTGTCACATTTTTACCCGCCAATACTTGTGGGGTGACTTGTCTAGCGATGAAATATTGCACATATTCAAGCAACTGCTCTGGCTCTGGTAATCTTCCCTCACCGATATCACCACAGGCTTGCTCACCACTGTCTGGTTGGATGATTTCATAATCATAGTCGGTTAAGGTCTGCAAATTAAGTTTGACCGATGGATGTTGCCACATTTGCTGATTCATAGCAGGCGCCACCAAAATCGGGGCAGCGGTAGCAAGGCAGACGGTAGTGAGTAAATCATCCGCTATTCCCATGGCCAGTTTAGCAATCGTATTCGCGGTAGCAGGCGCGATAATCAGCAAATCCGCCCATTTTGCCAGTTCAATATGTCCCATTCCCAGCTCAGCGGTCTCATCCAACAAGTCGATATGCACTGGGTTGCCTGTTAAGGCCTGCAGCGTTAATGGTGTGATAAAAGCTTGCGCGCTTGCCGTCATAATAACACGGACGTCATAGCCATTTTTAATCAATAGTCGGGCAAACGAGGCGGATTTGTAGGCAGCAATACCGCCTGTGATACCAATAAGGATATTTTTCATAAGATAAAAGCGCTAAAAAATTTTGCCTATAGTAACAATTTTCTGCCATTTTAGGTATGATTAATCATCATTTATTAGGAAATGCCCATGGCAATCAAAGACTGGCACCAAGACGAGCGCCCCAGAGAAAAGCTACTGCAAAAAGGCGCTGAGAGTCTATCAGATAGCGAGATTTTGGCAATATTTTTACGCACAGGCACCAAAGACCAATCCGCTATCGAACTGGCTCGTGGCTTGATTGAAAAATTTGGCAGTCTAGCTCAGTTACTAGCTGCGCCTAGTGAAGCAGTCATGGCGTGTCATGGTATCGGCATGGCAAAATACGCGCAGATTTTGGCAAGCCTTGAGATGGGCAAACGCTACCTTGCCAGCCAAGTCAAACAAGCCCCTACCCTTAACGCCAGTCAGTTAGTCAAAGACTATCTTACTACGCAGCTGCGACCGCTCAATCGCGAAGTGTTTGCGGTGCTGTTTTTGACCAATCAACTCACCTTAATCCAGTATGAGGTATTATTCACAGGTGGTATTTCATCGTGCTCGGTGTGTGTGCGGGAAGTGTTGCGCTGTGCGTTAAAATACGGGGCAAGTCAGCTTATTATTGCCCATAATCATCCAAGCACCTCTGCCACAGCGTCACAGGCAGATCTGGAAATTACTCGCAGTTTGGCAAAAGCGTGTCAGCTTGTCGATATGACTTTGATTGACCATATTATCGTGGGTCAAGATGGCACGCTTTCTTTACAAGAAACAGGCAAGATGCCTTAGCGTTTGACGCGGTTTTTAACCATTATTACCACCCAAATCATCATCAGTAAACCAATGATTAACGCAATCATCGCAAACATGGGTGAAAAAATCGACAAAGCCGACAGCCCTATCGCTGTCCCAGTCTCTGCCACTGAAACAGCGGGATTTGCCAAACCGCCCGTCGTGGCAGTCGAAGCCACGCGCGTGGTGGCAGCTGTACCTTTTATCGTAGCCGCGGCGCCGCCGCCAGCAATGATCGCTAGCGCCCAAGTCATGGCAGGACTCATATCGGTCAATGTCGAAGCCATGACCAATGTTCCTGCAATCCCTGCGAGCGGTACAGCAACCGTATCTAACAGATGATCAACCAACGGGATTAAATAACTGATCGACTCTGCAATACTGGCTACACCCAAAATAATCAAAGCAGGCGTAGATGCCACCCACTGCCAGCTATCATTAAGGGGAATGATATGAAAATACGCAGCACAACTGAGCGCAAACAGCGGTACAAACACACGAAACCCGCTACTTGCCGCTAAGCCAATCCCAAGAAAGATACTTAAAATCATTTCAGTTGTCATATTCTCGATACTCAAAGTATGAATAATGCTACCGCTATCATAAATAAAAATTATTAAGAAAAAAACACATATTTAATTAGCATCGCAAAACACATCACCACAATCACTGGTCGAATAAACTTGGTACCGCCTTTGACCACCATCTGCGCGCCCAATGAAGCACCGATAAATTGCCCCACCATCATAGCAAGCCCCACTGACCAAAGCACTTTTCCACCCAATATAAAAAACATCAACGATGCGGCATTGCTGGTAAAGTTGAGTAACTTGGCATTGGCAGTCGCGGTAATCATATCCAAGCCCCGCATGGTGATACCGCCTAGTGCAAAAAACATCCCTGTACCAGGGCCCAAATAGCCATCATAAAAGCCAATCAAGGGTGACATCCCATATTGCCATTTTTTTTTGCTGATTCGTGGTGCAGATTTGACCTCACCAATAGCGGGTGCAAACAGATAATAAATACCAATAAGCGCGATTAAAAAAGGAATGCCTTTGGCTAATAGCACTGGCGGAGAAAGTTGTACAGCCATGGCGCCTAGCACGGCTCCCACAAAACAGGCGATAATCGAACGCCAAATTTGCTTGGGGTGAATTTTGCCTTTGCGTATCATGGTAATAGAGGCAGAGAGCGAACCTGCCGTTGCTTGCAGCTTGTTGGTGCCCAAGGTATAAAGCGTAGGAACATTTGCCATTAACAGGGCAGGAATGGTCAATAAGCCGCCACCCCCTGCCATGGCATCTAAAAATCCCGCAATCCCTGCGACCAACGTTAACATCACTAGCACATCAAAACTCAATTGCATCATTTTTCCAAAGGTTAATTGAGGATTTATCACTATAAACAAAAAACCCCATAAGCGCGAACCTATGGGGTTTTTTTAATCAGTATGATTAGTCACGGTCTACTAATTCAACGTATGCCATCGGTGCAGCATCGCCATCGCGATAACCACATTTGATGATACGTAAATAACCACCTGGACGCGCTTTGTAGCGTGGGCCTAGTGTCGTGAATAATTTACCTACAGTCGCTTTATTACGTAAGCGGTTAAACGCTAGACGACGGTTAGCAACTGAATCTTCTTTTGCCAAAGTAATTAGTGGCTCTGCCACACGGCGAAGCTCTTTAGCTTTAGGAAGAGTAGTTTTGATGAGTTCATGTTCAAATAGTGAGTTGGTCATATTTTGGAACATGGCCTTACGATGGCTGCTGGTACGACCCAACTTAACTCCACTGTTACGATGTCGCATGGTCAAACTTCCTTTAAATTTTAACGGCTACGGTAAGAGAAGCGGTCATCAACACGTAAATCAGCAGGTGGCCAATTTTCAAGGCGCATACCAAGCTCTAAGTCTTTAGAAGCAAGGACGTCTTTGATTTCAGTTAATGATTTCTTACCGAGATTTGGGGTTTTTAACAACTCAGTTTCGGTGCGTTGTACCAAATCGCCAATGTAATAGATATTTTCCGCCTTCAAGCAATTTGCTGAGCGAACCGTTAATTCTAAGTCATCCACTGGGCGAAGTAGCACAGGGTCAACTTCTTCTTTTTCCTTAACAGGTTCCGGGGTAGCTTCCGCTTCAAGGTCAACAAATACGGCAATTTGCTGCTGCAAAATCGTTGCTGCTTTGCGAATCGCTTCTTCTGGATCGATAGTACCATTGGTTTCAAGTTCGATAACCAAACGGTCTAAGTCAGTACGTTGTTCAACACGGGCATTTTCAACTTGGTATGCCACGCGTAAGATTGGACTATAACTTGCATCCAATTTTAAACGACCAATAACTTTGTTATCACCAGAATCTTTACGTACATTGGCAGGTTCATAACCACGACCTACTGCTACACGTAAACGCATTTTTAAATGACCACGATCACTTAATGTACCTAAAACTAAATCAGGATTGATAATCTCTACATTGTGAGGTAACTCAATATCTGATGCTAGTACATTGCCAGGACCTTGTTTGTCAAGGGTCAAGAATACTTCATTTTGATCATGCAATTGGATCGCTAAACCTTTTAAATTTAACAATAGATCTAGCACATCTTCTTGCAACCCTTCAAGGGTTGAATACTCATGATCAACGCCTTCGATTTCAGCTTCGATTACAGCTGCACCAGGCAATGAAGATAATAAAATACGACGTAGGGCATTACCTAATGTATGCCCAAAACCTCGTTCTAACGGTTCGAGCGTGACTTTGGCGTGTGTTTCATTGACCGTGTCCACATGAATGGCATTCGGTGTAAGAAACTCAGTAGCATTTAGCATCATTTGTCACCTCGACTTTATAGTAAAATTAATTATTTAGAGTACAACTCAACGATTAAGCTTTCGTTGATTTCGGTTGGTAAATCAGCACGCTCTGGCGCTTGTTTAAAAGTACCTTGCAATTTGCTGTGATCCACTTCCAACCACACAGGTGTACCACGTTGACCCGCCAATTCAATTGCGTTTTTGATACGTAATTGTTCTTTGGCTTTTTCGTGTACGGCAATCACATCACCATCTTGCAATTGGATTGAAGGAATGTTCACACGAACAAACTCATCACGACCCGCTTTTTTTACTAGAATAGCACGGTGGCTAACTAATTGGCGAGCTTCTGCGCGAGTTGCACCAAAACCCATACGATAAACAACGTTATCGAGGCGACGTTCTAACATTTGAAGCAAGTTTTCGCCAGTTGCGCCTTTCATACGCGCAGCTTCTTTATAGTAGTTTGAGAATTGACGCTCTAACACACCATAAATGCGTTTTACTTTTTGTTTTTCACGAAGCTGTGCAGAGTACTCTGACGTTTTGCTACGTGGATTACCATGTTGACCAGGGGCACGGTCAGCTTTTTTGGTTTTTTCTTCGTACGCTTTTACGCCTGATTTTAATTGTAAATCAGTACCTTCACGACGAGAAAGTTTTAATTTTGGACCTAGATAACGGGCCATGAAAGTCTCCTTATACGCGACGTTTTTTCGGTGGACGAGTTCCGTTATGAGGAATCGGGGTTATATCGCTAATGCTGTTTATTTTATAACCCAATGCACCTAAGGCTCTTACCGCAGACTCACGACCAGGTCCTGGACCTTTAACCAAGACATCAACATTCTTGACACCATATTCTTGTGCTGCTTTACCAGCAACTTCAGCCGCAACCTGTGCAGCAAATGGTGTAGATTTACGTGAACCACGGAAGCCTTGTCCACCAGCGGTGGCCCAAGCCAAAGCATTACCTTGACGATCGGTAATCGTTACAATGGTGTTATTAAAAGACGCATGGATGTGCGCTACGCCCTCAGCTACCGAGCGGCGAGTCACTTTTTTGCGACTACGAGTGTCTTTTGCCATCTTTTAGCTTCCTAAGTTAATTATTTTCTGATTGCTTTACGTGGACCCTTACGAGTACGCGCATTTGTTTTTGTGCGTTGACCATTTACTGGTAAACCGCGACGATGACGCAAGCCACGATAGCAACCTAAGTCTACTAAACGTTTAATATTCATCGAGATTTCACGACGCAAGTCACCTTCAGTCGCATATTCTGCAACTTGGGTACGGACAGCATCAAGCTGAGTATCATTTAATTCACTGATTTTAGTAGTTGGCGCAATGTTTACCGCTTCTAAAATTTTAGCAGCAGTGGTACGACCAATACCAAAAATATAAGTGAGTGAAATGATAGCGTGCTTGTTGTCCGGAATGTTTACACCGGCAATACGAGCCATTGACATTTCTCCAATTATAAGGAAAAGATGAGTTAATCATCTACTGATGTAGCATTTTGACACATTTGGTTATCTACAAATGTGTCAAAATAACGACAAGTAGCGGATAATACAGTATCCGCTACCTGATTTCAAGTCTAATCTAACAATTTAGATTAACCTTGACGTTGTTTATGACGTGGTTCTGCACTACAAATAACGCGAACAACGCCTTTGCGGCGTACAATTTTGCAGCTACCGCAGATTCTTTTTACAGATGCTTGAACTTTCATTTTCAGCTCCTAGTAGTAGTTATGAATGCTTGACTTCCATGGTTTGTATCAGCGAATAATCGTGGTATTGGTGAGTCATTAAGTGCGCTTTAACTTGGGCAATAAAGTCCATAATTACGACCACACTAATCAGTACTGAGGTACCGCCTAAATGAAACGGAATACCAAACGCAGATTGCAATATCATCGGCATCAAACAAATAATTGTCATATAAATCGCCCCAATAAAGGTTAAGCGATTTAGCACATGATCTAGATAACGTTGAGTTTGTAAACCTGGACGAATGCCTGGAATATAAGCCCCACTTCGTTTCAAATTCTCTGATACTTCTTTTGGACTAAATACCAACGCGGTATAAAAATAACAAAAGAAAATAATCAAGGCTGCAAAAATTACTAAATACAGCGGTTGACCCGGTGATAACACTAATGCCATATTCTGCAAGAAACTTTGAAAAATATTGGGATTGGGTGATTGACCCACCCACTGTCCCAAACTCGCTGGGAATAACAACAATGAACTGGCAAAAATCGCTGGAATAACCCCTGCCATATTAATTTTTAATGGCAAATGCGATTGCTGCTGTGCATATATTTTTCGTTCTTGCGATTGCTTTTGGGCATAGTTGACAGGGATGCGGCGCTGTGCGCGCTCAATAAACACAATCCCCGCCACCACCGCTAACGCCAATAAACTAAATATCAACAAGGCAATCATGTTCATTTGACCTTGCTGGACAGAGTTAATTGACTGCGTGACCACTTGTGGAAAAGTCGCTATGATACCCGCTAAAATTAGCATTGAAATACCATTACCAATACCACGCTCAGTAATCTGTTCACCTAACCACATCAAAAACATTGACCCTGCAACCAACGAAGTTACCGCAGGAATATAAAAACCAAGACCACTGGTCAATGTGAGATTCTGACTAATCAACCCTGTGCACATACCAATTGATTGAACCAAGGCTAAGGCAAGGGTTAATTGGCGTGTATATTTGTTGATTTGGCGTTGCCCGGCTTGGCCTTCTTTTTTTAATGCATCCAGCGATGGTATAACCGCCGTCATCATTTGGACAATGATTGAAGCAGAAATATAAGGCATAATCCCGAGTGCCATGACTGACATCCGCTCTAATGCCCCACCAGAAAACATATTAAACAAACCTAAAATAGTATTTTCATTGGTTTGAAAAAATTTCGATAAGCTTTCTGGATCCATACCAGGAATAGGTACGTGTGAACCGAAACGATAGACGACTAAAGCACCCAACAAAAATAGTAAACGATTAAATAATTCATCGTACTTACGAATAAATGCTAGAGGATTCATCGATGTTGAATGCTTAGTCATGTAGGATTACTCCTCAACAGTACCACCAGCTGCTTCAATAGCCGCTTTAGCACCTTTAGTCACTTTAACACCTTTAAAAGTATATGCTTTGGTTACGTCACCTGAAAGGATGATACGAACACGTTGCATATCGTGGCGAATGATATTCGCTGCTTTTAAAGACTCAACGCTTACCACGTCACCATCAACTTGGTTCAATTCTGATAAACGCACTTCTGCCGTTACCATTGCAAGTTTACTAGTGAAACCAAATTTTGGCAAACGACGGTATAAAGGCATTTGACCGCCTTCAAAACCTGAGCGAATACCAGAACCTGTACGCGAGGTTTGACCTTTGACACCACGACCACCCGTTTTACCGATACCAGAACCGATACCACGACCACGGCGAAGTTTATTTTTTCTTGAACCTTCAGCTGGGCTCAATTCATTTAAACGTAGACCCATTATACTTCCTCCACTTTAACTAAGTAGTTAACGCGGTTTACCATACCACGGGTTGAAGGGGTATCTTCAACTTCGACAGTATGTCCAATACGACGTAACCCTAAACCTTTCAAACAAGCTTTATGGCTTGCTAGGCGATGGGCACTCGATTTTACTTGAGTAACTTTCATTTTTTTCATGTTATCACCTTAGCTTAGCCCAAGATTTCTTCAACTGTTTTGCCGCGTTTTGCCGCAACTTTTTCAGGAGAAGACATTTCTTTTAACCCGTTGAAAGTTGCACGTACAACGTTAGCGGCGTTGGTTGAACCATAGCATTTTGCTAATACGTTTTCTACGCCTGCAACCTCTAATACTGCACGCATTGCACCACCGGCGATAACACCGGTACCTTCAGAGGCTGGTTGCATATACACGCGGCTTGCACCGTGGCTAGCAGTAATAGGATGTTGAAGGGTTGTACCCGCTAAATCGACGGTAATCATATTACGTTTGGCAGCTTCTAGTGCTTTTTGAATCGCTGCAGGCACTTCACGCGCTTTACCACGACCAAAACCAACACGACCATTGCCATCACCTACCACTGTGAGTGCGGTGAAAGAAAAGATACGACCACCTTTTACAACTTTAGATACACGGCCAACTGTGACTAAGCGCTCTACTAAACCGTCTGTTTGTTCAACTTTTGCCATGATTAGAACTCCAATCCATTTTCACGAGCGGCTTCAGCTAATGCTTTAACACGACCATGATATTTAAAACCGCTACGATCAAACGCAACTTTAGTAATACCAGCAGCTTTAGCGCGTTCTGCAATTAATTTACCAACAGCAGTTGCAGCTTCGATGTTGCTAGTTTGACCAGCACGTAAAGTAGTATCTAACGTTGAAGCTTGGGCTAACACTTCACCACCCGTTGGTGAGATAACTTGTGCATAGATGTGGGTGTTAGTACGATTAACAGATAGACGATTTACGCCTAAACCACGGATATGTGCACGGGTTTTTTTCGCTCTGCGAAGGCGAGCAGCTTTTTTATCAAACATGTCATTTCACCTTATTTTTTCTTAGCTTCTTTACGAGCGACATACTCATCGCTATAACGAACGCCTTTGCCTTTGTAAGGCTCAGGTGGGCGATAGCCACGAATGTTTGCTGCTGCTTGACCTAGCTTTTGTTTGTCGCTAGATTTTAACACGATTTCAGTCGCAGTTGGGGTTTCAGCAGTAACACCTTCAGGTAATACATATTCGATTGGGTGTGAGTAACCTAAGTTTAGGTTAACTTTATTGCCAGCAACAGCGGCTTTATAACCAACACCAATCAATTGTAGACGACGTTCGAAGCCTTCAGTAACACCTTTAACCATGTTGCTTAATAATGCACGAACTGTACCAGTGTGCATCCAACCATCTTTGGTGTCAGATTTTGGTGAAAGAATAAGTTGATTATCTTCCTGTTTTAGCTCGACCAAATCATGCAGGCGTAAAGTTAGCGTACCTTTGCTACCTTTAACTTCAACCTGCTGACCGTTCAAAGTAACACTTGTACCATTTGGTAGTGCTACAGGGGCTTTAGCCACACGAGACATACGGGTAATTCCTATAAAAGTGATAAAAAAACGAACAGGCACAACAAACTATGCCTGTCCCTCTTAATGTTAATTAAGCTACGAACGCAATAACTTCGCCGCCTAATCCAGCTGCACGAGCTTCACGGTCGCTCATGATGCCTTTACTGGTAGAGATGATTGCTACACCTAGACCTTTTTGGACGCTTGGTAGTGCATCTTTACCACGGTATTGACGTAAACCTGGACGACTATAACGTTTAATCGTTTCAATAACTGGTTTACCTTCAAAATATTTTAACTCGATGGTTAATTCAGCTTTACCTGTACCAACTTCTTGAGTTTCTGCGGTCGCAACATAACCTTCTTTCACTAGCAAATCAGCAATTGATTTACGTAGTTTTGAGCTTGGCATAGTCACAGACGCTTTTTGAGCCATTTGTGCATTACGGATACGAGTCAACATATCAGCAACGGTATCTTGCATACTCATATTGTTTCCCCTTACCAGCTTGCTTTATGAACGCCAGGTACATCACCTTGCATTACTTTTTCACGAATCATATTACGTGAAAGACCAAATTTACGGAAATAACCGTGTGGACGACCTGTCAATGCACAACGATTACGCAAACGTACGGGTGAAGCATCACGTGGCAGTGCTTGTAATGTAAGCATTGCGTCCATACGCTCTTCGTCAGTTGCATTGATGTCGCTGATAATTGCCTTAAGCTTTGCACGCTTCTCAGCATATTTAGCAACAGTCGCTTCGCGTTTAAATTCGCGATTAATCATACTTTTCTTTGCCATATTGCCTTATCCTTGCTGTTAGCCCTTAAATGGGAAGCCGAATGCTTTAAGCAATGCACGACCTTGATCATCAGTTTTTGCGGTAGTCGTAATGGTAATGTCTAAACCACGAATACGGTCGATTTTGTCAAAGTCAACTTCAGGGAAAACGATTTGCTCTTTGATACCTAGTGAATAGTTACCACGGCCATCAAATGCTTTATCTGTAAAACCGCGGAAGTCACGGATACGTGGAATAGCGATTGAGATTAAACGATCTAAAAATTCGTACATCTGTTCGCCACGTAACGTTACTTTACAGCCGATTGGCCATTCTTCACGGATTTTAAAGCCTGCAACTGATTTGCGAGCTTTGGTTACTACAGGTTTTTGACCGGCAATTGCCGTCATATCCGCTAATGCACCTTCAAGAACCTTTTTGTCTTGAGCCGCATCACCCACACCCATATTTAGGGTGATTTTGGTGATTTTAGGGATTTCCATAACGTTGGCCAAACCAAGCTCTTGCTGAATTTTTTGCTTAAGCTGTTCGTTATATTGTGTTTTAAGTCTTGCCATTACTGATACCCTTAGATGGTTATGCAGTCGCCACAACTTCACCAGATGAACGATAAACGCGTTGTTTTTTGCCTTCGTCATTCAATTGGTAAGAAATACGATCTGCCTTTTGGGTTGCTGCATTATAAATTGCAACATTTGAAATGTGTAAAAATGCTTCTTTCTCGATAATACCACCTTCAACGCCAGTCTGTTGGTTTGGCTTTTGGTGTTTTTTAACGATGTTGATGCCTTCAACTTTTACACGGTCTTCTTTTACTGCTAGTACTGTACCTTGCTTGCCTTTATCTTTGCCTGCAATTACAATCACTTGGTCGCCTTTACGTAATTTTGCCATGTTTTCCTCACAATACTTCTGGGGCTAATGAAACAATTTTCATAAATTGTTCGCCACGTAGTTCGCGGGTTACTGGTCCAAAAATACGTGTTGCAATTGGTGCTTTATTGTTGTTCAACAACACAGCTGCATTATCATCAAAACGTAGTACTGAACCGTCAGGACGACGTACACCAAACTTCGTGCGTACGACTACCGCGTTCATTACATCACCTTTCTTGACACGACCGCGTGGAATTGCTTCTTTCACAGTCACTTTAATGATGTCGCCTACTGATGCATAACGACGATGTGAGCCACCTAGTACTTTAATACACATAACTCGTTTTGCACCACTGTTGTCTGCAACTTCCAGCATTGTTTCAGTCTGAATCATCGCGTTACTCCATAAATTGGCAAAACAAGTCTTTGCCACAATAAGCCATTTTTAAGGTGGCGTATTGTAGCAGTTACTGACTTGCTTTGCAATTATAACTATCTATTTAAGTTAAATTAAATATTAACTGCTTTTTCTACGACGTCTACTAGCACCCATGATTTGGTTTTTGATAGTGGACGTGTTGATTTGATACGAACTGTATCACCAACGCCACACTCATTGTTTTCATCATGAGCATGTAGTTTAGTAGAACGGCGAATCATTTTGCCATATTTGGCATGACGAATACGACGCTCAACAAGTACAGTAATGGTTTTATCCATTTTGTCACTGACAACTTTACCAGTGACTGTACTTTGTTCAGTAGCGTTAGCTTGGTTGGTATTTTGCTCACTCATGATTAAGCCCCTTGGTTTTCGGTGTTCTGTTTTTCAGAGATAAGAGTCTTGATTTGAGCAATCGTACGACGATTTGCTTTAATCTCATGGGTGTTGCCTAACTGACCAGTGGCTTTTGCCATACGAAGACGAAATGTTTCTAATTGTTTTTCGTCTAGTAATTGGGTCAGCTCTTCGACTGATTTGTCTTTAAGTTCACTGATCTTCATTACATTATCGTCCGTTTAACAATGGTGGTTTTGAAAGGCAACTTGGCAGCTGCAAGCGTGAACGCTTCAGTTGCTAGCTCGTCAGAAACCCCTTCGATTTCATAAAGCATTTTGCCTGGTTTGATTTCGCATACCCAGTATTCTACTGGACCTTTACCTTTACCCATACGAACTTCTAGTGGTTTTTCGGTAATTGGTTTGTCTGGGAATACACGAATCCAAATTTTACCACCGCGCTTGATACGACGTGAAATCGTACGACGAGCAGCTTCGATTTGACGGGCAGTCATACGACCACGTTCTACTGATTTAAGTCCGATTGTACCAAAAGATACGCTACTACCACGGTGAGCTAACCCCGTATTACGTCCTTTTTGTACTTTACGAAACTTGGTACGTTTTGGTTGTAACATATCGATTAACCTCTGTCTTTAGCTGGGCGCTCACTACGTGGGCGGTCGCTACGATCATTACGAGCACGACGTTTTTGAGGTGCACGTGCTTGTTTTTCTTCTTTGACTGGATTATATACACGGTTCATGCCGTCAAGCACTTCACCACGGAAAATCCAAACTTTTACACCGATAGTACCGTAAGTGGTTTCTGCACGTACATTTGAGTAGTCAATGTCTGCACGTAATGTATGCAAAGGTACACGGCCTTCGCGATACCACTCTGAGCGAGCAATCTCAGCGCCGCCAAGACGGCCTGATAGCTCAACTTTGATACCTTGTGCGCCAGCTTTCATACTGTTTTGAACAGCACGTTTCATAGCACGGCGGAACATGACACGACGTTCAAGTTGTGAAGCAATACCATCAGCCACTAGACGTGCGTCTAAGTCTGGTTGGGTGATTTCTTCAATGCTAACTTGTGCTGGCACACCCATTAATTTGGTAAGTTCTTTTTGTAGGCTTTCAATATCTTCGCCTTTTTTACCAATGATGATACCAGGACGTGCAGTGGCGATAGTGATTTTAGCTGCGCCTGTAGGACGTTCGATGCTAATACCACTGATCATCGCTGCTTTAAGCTTTTTCTCTAAATATTTACGAACTTGTAAGTCGTTGATTAAGTATTCAGAGTATTTCTTTGGATCTGCATACCAGTTAGCGTTTGATTTACGGATTACGCCAAGACGGATGCCGATTGGATGAACTTTCTGTCCCATATTATGCTCCTACCTTAACTGTGATGTGGCAAGTACGTTTGCTAATACGGTCAGCACGACCTTTGGCACGTGGTAAAACACGTTTTAACGTAATGCCTTCATCCACATAAATGGTAGAAACACGCAATGTATCGATGTCTAAACCATTGTTATGCTCAGCGTTAGCAATCGCAGATTCTAAGCATTTTTTAACCAATTTAGCGGCTTTTTTGTTGCTAAAGGTTAAGATATCTAATGCACGCTCGATTGATTTGCCGCGAACTTCGTCAGCAACTAAGCGTACTTTTTGTGCCGAAATGGCGGCACCGCGTAATTTTGCAGTTACTTCCATGATGAGCACCTTATTTCTTAGATTTCTTGTCAACGCCGTGACCACGATATGTACGGGTTGGGGCGAATTCACCAAGTTTATGACCAACCATTTGCTCGTTTACGATAACAGGTACATGTGTACGACCGTTATGAACAGAAATAGTTAAGCCGACCATTTGTGGCAAAATCATTGAGCGACGTGACCAAGTTTTGATTGGTTTGCGTGAGTTAATTTCTAACGCATTCTCAACTTTGGCAAACAAGTGCGCATCGATGAATGGACCTTTTTTCAATGAACGAGACATGAAATTATTCCTTATTTCTTATTGACGCGACGACGGCGGATAATCATGTGGTCAGTACGTTTGTTAGAACGTGTTTTAAGGCCTTTAGCCTTTTGACCCCATGGGCTGGTTGGGTGTTTACCGAAGTTACGACCTTCACCACCACCGTGTGGATGGTCAACTGGGTTCATTGCAGTACCACGAACGGTAGGACGAACGCCACGCCAGCGGTTTGCACCTGCTTTACCCAATGATTTAAGGTTATTTTCAGTGTTTGATACTTCACCGATAACCGCACGACAATTTACGTGGATACGACGAGTTTCGCCTGAACGTAAACGAACGATTGCATAGATACCATCACGACCCAATAATTGAACCGCAGCACCTGCTGAACGAGCGATCTGTGCACCTTTACCGATTTTAAGTTCGATATTGTGAATCACTGTACCTACTGGAATGCTACGTAGTGGCAAACAGTTACCTGGGCGGATTGGTGCAGTTTCACCAGAAATAACGGTATCGCCTTGTTGCAATTTTTTTGGTGCGATAATGTAACGACGCTCACCGTCTGCATATTTAAGTAGTGCGATGTGTGCAGTACGGTTTGGATCGTACTCAATACGCTCTACAACAGCAGGGATGTTGTCTTTGTTACGTTTGAAGTCAACAACACGGTAATGCTGTTTATGACCACCACCGATATGACGGGTAGTGATGCGACCGTTGTTGTTACGACCACCAGTTTTGCCTTTTGACTCTACTAATGCTGCATAAGGACGACCTTTATGAAGGTGTGGATGCACCACTTTCTCGACAAATCGGCGACCTGGTGATGTCGGTTTGGCTTTTACGATAGGCATTGTGTAATCCTTATTCGTTGTCAGCAGCAGGTTGTTCTGCTACGTCGGCTACTTGAACATCTTGACCAGCTTTTAAGGTCACATAGGCTTTTTTGAAGTCTTGACGACGACCTACCGTGCGACCAAATCGCTTTGTCTTACCTTTAACATTCAAAGTGTTAACTTTAACCACTTCAACACCTTCAAACATTAATTCTACGGCTTTTTTAATCTCTTTTTTTGTCGCGTTGGTGTCAACTTTGAACACTTGCACACCTAAAGTATCGCCCAAGATTTGAGATTTTTCTGAAAATACAGGTGCTTTTAGTACCTGATATAGTCTTGCGTTATTCATGCTAACACTCCCTCAATTTCTTTGGCGGCTGCGACAGACATGATGACTTTGTCAAACGCAATTAGGCTAACTGGATCAACTTCAGTGCTACCTAGTACGCTGACGTATGGAATATTGCGAGCAGCTAAGTAAAGATTTTCGTCAACTTCATTGGTAACGATTAATGCTTTAGGGGCATTTAAGTCTTTAAGTTTAGCGATAAGCTCTTTAGTTTTTGGTGCTGAAATGCTGATGTCATCAACCAATACCAAACGGTCTTGACGAATCAATTCAGCAAGAATGCATTGCATGGCACCACGGTACATTTTACGGTTCACTTTTTGTGACCAATCTTGTGGTTTGGCTGCAAATGCGCGACCACCACCGACCCAAATTGGGCTACGGATGGAACCCGCACGTGCACGGCCAGTACCTTTTTGACGCCATGGTTTTTTACCACCGCCAGATACTTCACCACGCGTTTTTTGAGCACGGCTGCCTTGACGACCACCCGCTAAATAAGCGGTAACTACTTGGTGTACAAGTGCTTCGTTGAATTCACGACCAAATGCTACGTCTGATAGCTCAACCGCCGAACCTGTTACTGTATTTAGATTCACGTTAATCCCCTTGATTAAGCTTTAACTGATGGACGTACGATAACGTCGCCACCGTTGGCACCAGGAATTGCACCCTTGATAACTAGGATACCTTTTTCAGCATCAACTGAAATCACTTCTAAGCCTTGTACGGTTACACGTTTGTTACCCATTTGACCTGGCATTTTTTTGCCTTTAAATACACGACCCGGTGTTTGGTTTTGACCTGTAGAACCCACAACGCGGTGAGATACTGAGTTACCATGTGTCCAATCTTGTGAACGGAAGTTGTGGCGTTTGATACCACCTTGGAAACCTTTACCTTTGCTGGTACCAATTACGTCAACGATTTGACCTACTTGGAACAAGTCAGCAGCGATTTCACTACCTGCTTCGCGGCCTTCAAGTTCGCTGTCTTCGACGCGAAATTCCCAAGTGCCACGACCTGCAGCAACGCCAGCTTTTGCAAAGTGACCTTTTTGAGCTGCATTAACACGAGAATCACGACGTTCACCAGTTGTTACCTGGATAGCTTGGTAGCCGTCTGTGTCTTGTGTTTTGATTTGAGAGATACGGTTGGCAGTAACTTCAACAACAGTGACAGGAATTGAAACACCTGCTTCTGTGAAGATACGAGTCATGCCGCATTTTTTTCCGACTAAACCGATCGCCATGTTGTTAACCTCTTAATTTTTACTGTTATTCAATATAGGTCTGAGTCCTAAGGATGAAACCTAAGGGGTTAGCCTAATGCGATTTGTACATCAACACCCGCCGCCAAATCCAACTTCATCAGTGCATCGACTGTTTTGTCAGTAGGCTGAACGATATCTACCATACGTTTAAACGTGCGGATTTCGTATTGGTCACGGGCATCTTTGTTCACGTGTGGTGAGGTTAAGATGTTAAAGCGTTCAATGCGAGTTGGTAGCGGTACTGGACCACGAACTTGTGCACCTGTGCGTTTTGCGGTATCAACAATCTCTTGAGCTGATTGGTCAATCAGACGATGGTCAAAAGATTTAAGTCTGATACGGATTTTCTGGTTAGCCATGCCAGTAAGCTCCTAATATAAAGTTTGATATGGGTTAATTTGCGTTGGGTGTTAAGCTGTTATTGAGTAAACACCTAACTTGCATTTTTTTACCTGTTTTTGACAGGCACTTTTTGAAAATAAAAAAATTTCAGTCCCACTCAAACTATTAACTTGCAATACATAGATAGCATGATTAATAGTCGGTGAAACTGTATTTTTTAATTTCGTGTCGCAATCAATGGAGCGACTGTATTAAAGGGCTTATTCTTTTATGAATTGACGAATCATCTTCGTCGCCCTGCAATAAGTTAAGTGGGCTGTATTATACCGATTTTTTGGGTAAAAGCAATAGGCTAATCTAGCAAAATATCATATTGTTCTTGATTAAAACGGTTATCACTTTCCAAATTAATGGGACGTCCTAGCAAATATTCCATCTCTGCCACTGTATCTGCTTCAATGGTTTCAAGCAAATCAATCACCCCGCTATTTGCGACCACGGTAAATTTCTTAGGGGCATTATAGGTTCTGGCGCAGCGCATAAGTTCTCTAAAAATCTCCAGACACACGGTTTCGGCGCTTTTAACAAAGCCTTTACCGCTACAGGTTGGACACGGCTCGCAAAGCTGTTGTTGTAGACTCTCACGCGTGCGTTTGCGAGTCATCTCTATCAGCCCAAGCGCTGAGACTTCGCTGATGTTGGTTTTGGCATAATCGCGTTTGAGTTGTTCTTGCAGGCTTGCTAATACCTCATCGCGGTGTTGTTGCTCTTGCATATCAATAAAGTCAAGAATGATAATCCCGCCCAAATTACGCAGTCGCAGCTGACGGGCGATGGCGTGGGTGGCTTCAAGATTGGTTTTATACACCGTATCTTCAAGAGAACGTCCTCCGACAAATGAACCGGTGTTGACATCGATGGTCGTCATGGCTTCGGTTTGGTCGATGATGAGATAACCGCCTGATTTGAGATTAACACGGCGATTGAGCGCGTCTTTTAAATCATCTTCAACGCGGTGAACATCAAATAACGCCTGCTCGCCTTCATACAATTGGATACGTGGGAAAATGGCAGGGACAAATTCTTTGGCAAAATGACGAATAGCATCAAACACTCTAGCGTTATCGACCGTCACCCTTTCAGTCTGCTCGCCAATCAAATCTCGAATCGCGCGCAAAGGTAGCGACAAATCTTGATAAATCAGCTCAAAACGGCGATGGGTCGGCGTTTGTTCACGGCGGGCTTGTACCATCCGCCAAAGCTGCAGTAGATAGTAAATATCTTCTTCAAGTTTGGATTGCGGGATATTTTCGGCAGCAGTACGCGCAATCAATCCGCCTTGTAGATTGACTTGGTGCATCAGCTCGCCAAGCTGCGTTTTTAACCGCTCTCGCTCATCGCCATCAATCCGCTGAGAGATACCAATATGTTCACCATATGGCAAGTACACCAAATAACGCGAAGGCAATGACACATCCGTCGTCAGTCGTGCGCCTTTACTGCCTAATTGGTCTTTAATCACTTGCACCAAGATACGCTGTCCTTCATACAAGCGGTTCTCTATCAACTCGCTAGGCGGTGGCTGATAGGTAGTTGTGGTCATCGCAAGCGTAGTGGTATCAGGGTCTAAGGTGTTGTCAATCGCCGGGTTTTGCGGTTTGGGCGGTTCAATGGCTGAAAGCTTAGGGCGCAGGGTCTGCATATCATTGACGTGCAAAAACGCGGTGCGCGATTGCCCAATATCGATAAACGCCGCCTGCATGCCTGGCAGTACGCGCACCACTGTGCCAAGGTAGATATTGCCCACTGAGCCAAGTTTGCTATGGCGTTCGATAAAGATTTCGTTGAGTATCCCATCTTCGAGAACCGCGACTCGGCTCTCAGATGGGCTGATGTTGATGAGTAGTTCTTCGGTCATTGTAAACAGCTTTTTAAAATTTTTAGTTGCCGTTATTCTACTAGAGTTTTAGTAGTTTCAACAAATTTATAAAATTAGATAATTAGGCTAGTTCATACTGACTAACTTCTCATACCCTTCATTTGGTGGATTTTTTAAAAACGCTATCCATTCAAAAATAACAGTTCTAAACTCGTACTTTGTTAATGTTGTTTGATTTTCAGTATCATTTTCATCCATTAAAGAGTAAATCTTAAATTTATCATCTGTAATATCAACACCCCAATAGCTTGAACTAAAATCAATATCAAAAAGCTTATTGGAATCTAGTTGTGATAATATCTCTTTTGCAAACTCTAAATTATAGCTAAGCTCTCTTAAATAACAGTACAAAGCATTGATTGGTTCAGTATTATATTCAAACTCAATATCATGTATTCGTTTATGCCAAACTTCCACAAACCTTGTTGTAAATTTAATTTCCATTAAAACAAACTCAATTTTAATTGCTCAACTGAATCTACAATGAGAGTGGGATTTTCTTTAGCCAAAACATCGGCTTTTTCACAGCCGTAACTTACAGCAATGCTATCCATCTGTATTGCATTTGCCATACGGATATCATGAATACTATCACCGACGAATACCGCATCTTCCACCGTTTTACCCGTTTCGCTCAAAATTGCTTGCAGCATGAGCGGATTGGGCTTACCTGCGGTTTCGTCAGCGGTTTTGGTAGTTGTGAAAAAGGCTTCAATTCCAGAGTTTGGCAATACTCGCTCCAGACCTTTTCGTTTTTTCCCTGTGGCAATCGCTAAGGTTTTGCCTTGAGCGTGTAAATCTTGAATCAATTCTTTAATACCATCAAACAGTTTGTCGTTGTCGCAATGCTTGACATAATACTCAGAGTAAGTGGCAAGCAAGTCATCATATTTATCGCTGTCATTGGGAAATAGCATGGGAAACGCATCGACTAACGCAATGCCGATAATGGATTTGGTCGCGTCATCGGTGACGGTTAAGCCGTGTTCATTGGCGGCATGGCGCATGGCATCGACGATTAAGCCAATAGAATCCATCAGTGTGCCATCCCAGTCAAAAATGATTAGGGATTTGTTTTTCATGTTAATCATGTTGATTCTCTAGCAAATTTTGCATATCCTCTGGCAATTCGGCTGTAATTGTTTCATATTCCGGAATTTCGAGTTGATAGGCATGCAGACACAAACGGCGCACGCTTTTATCGCCTTTAGCCACATTCGGATTGTATTTATCATCACCCAACAGCGGATGCCCGATACTCGCCAAATGCACCCGAATTTGGTGGGTACGCCCTGTCAGCGGCTTGGCTTCAATTAAGCTGACTTTTTGACCATTTAACTCAAATTTTTGCAACACGTTAATTTGGGTTTGACTTGGCTTGCTGTCTTCGGATTTTATATCCACTTTGACACGGCGTTCACCGCTTTTGCCTTCTTGTGTGGCAGGCAACGTGTATTTTAGTAGCGGTTTATCAATGGTTTGTGTTTCGCTACTTATCCAACCTGCGACCAAACACAGATAGGTTTTTTGCAAGGTTTTTTCTCGCAAATGCTCTTGTAAAGTTTTAAGGGTTGAGCGTTTTTTGGCAATCATCAGTAAGCCAGAGGTATCTTTATCAATGCGGTGTACCAGCTCAAGGTATTTTTTACCCGTTGCTTCTCGCATGGCTTCAATCACGCCAAAACTCTCGCCACTGCCGCCATGCACCGCCATACCCGATGGTTTATTGAGCACGATTAAACCCTCATCTTCATACACAATGCGCTCAAGCAAGCTCTGGGCAAAGTCAGGGCTAATCACGGGTTTTTCACGCGTGGCAAGCTTGATGGGTGCAATGCGCACCACGTCATTACGCTGCAGTTTGTCGTGGGGTTTACAGCGTTTGCCATTGACACGGATTTCGTCAGAACGAATCATGTTATAGACGTGTGAGCGCGGCAGTCCTTTAAGGCGCCCCAACAAAAAGTTATCAACACGTTGATCATGCTGCTGGCGCGTGACGGTCAAGTAATTGACTTTAGCAAAATCTAAAATATCGTCATCTGCAGACTGCGGTTGTTTGCTAGGCGTGCGTTTTGGGGTTTGATGAGCCGATTGCCGCGATGGGGTGTCGCGTTTTTTGCTAGGATGGGCGGGACGTTTGGGAGACTGCGAGTGCTCTGTCATATTTTGATAGCCGTTTACATAAAAATTTGCTATAGTTTAGCAGTTTAGTGCCTGTGCCGCTATGAATTCGCGCCATCAATTCGACTTAAACCCTGTTAAGCTTCCTTACAATTAGTGTATGCGGGATAATTAAACTGTCGCTTTTGCTGTCGCCCATACCACCGAAATTTATTCATGGCGGTATGACTCACGATAGGGCGCACTAGACTGCCAATATTTATAGATTTTAAGACTGATTTTAATCAATATCAGCACACGACATACGAGTAACGAAGATAATTGTCATTTGAAAACATGTTCAAATAGTTTGTAAAGATTAGTGATATATAGAGATAACAGATAAATGGTGGGTTTTGTGCCTTACAACCACAAAGCTGCTGGTAACGATTAGCGTATTATGCGCCTAGGTAAATGAACTCAGTAGTTGCGATTTTGAGATAAACGTTTACGGTTTTGGACAATTTACCATTTTAAATTGCCCACGCCTTTGTAAAACCTAACTTATCAGGCTTGCCATTTAAAGCTAAAACTAACGCTAACACTTTTTGACCAATAGAGAAAAAGGGTTCATTCATTTGTCCTAAAACGCACATTGTTTTGGGCAACAACCCCCAATCCAGCATGATGGCTGTATTTACCTAACAGGCTTACAACCTCGATATGGGAATAATCCAACTTAATTATGCAATTTTTGGTGAACAACAAACCTCGTTATCAGGCCACCTACGCTTGGTATCGGCGAGTCTAGTCAAGACTGTTTGACGTTGTTTCATCGAATGTTTGATAGCAACATTTATCTACCCTCGTATGTTTTGTGTGTTTAGGAGAAAACACATGAAACGCATCCTCATCAATGCTACCCACGCCGAAGAAATCCGTGTTGCCCTGTGCAATGGCAATCATTTGTATGATTTCGATTTAGAAAACCGTACCCGCGAGCAAAAAAAAGCCAATATTTATAAAGGTCATGTGACCCGTGTCGAGCCATCGCTTGAAGCGGTATTTGTGGAATACGGTTCACAACGTCAAGGTTTTTTGCCGATTCGTGAAATCGCCCCAGAGTATCTAGCAGGTGACCCTCGCTCTACCAATAACATCAAACAACTGATTAAAGAAGGCGATGAACTCATCGTTCAGGTGGAAAAAGAAGAACGCGGTAACAAAGGCGCTGCGTTATCTACTTTGATTTCATTGGCGGGTCGTTATTTGGTATTGATGCCCAACAATGCGCGTGGCGGCGGTATCTCTCGCCAAATCTCTGGCAAGTTGCGCGACGAGATGAAGCAAGCGTTAAGTGATCTAAGACTACCCAAAGGCATGAGCGTTATCATCCGTACTGCAGGGATTGGTAAAACCACAGATGAATTACAACAAGACCTTGACCATTTATTAAACATCTGGAAAGGCATCCAACAACAAAGCCAAAAATTCCCCTCACCTCGCCTGTTGCACCAAGAAGCGGGCGTAGTCACCCGTGCCGTACGCGACTACCTGCGTGATGATATCACGGAAATTTGGGTCGACAATGAATACGCCTATAATGAAGCGGCGAATTTTATTGAAGCGGTGATGCCGCAGCAAGCGAATAAACTGCGCAAATATACGGACTATGAGCCGATGTTTGCCCGTTTTGGAATTGAAAAACAAATCGAAACCGCCTACCAACGTGAAGTACGTTTGCCAAGCGGCGGTTCGATTGTAATTGACCAAACTGAAGCTCTGGTATCAATCGATATCAACTCATCAAAAGCTACCAAAGGCGCGGATGTCTCAGAAACGGCATTTAATACCAATTTGGAAGCGGCAGATGAAATCGCCCGTCAATTACGCCTGCGTGATATGGGTGGTTTGATTGTTATTGACTTTATTGACATGGCAACCGATGACCACCAAAAACAAGTGGAAAATCGTCTCAAAGAAGCCACCAAAAACGACCGCGCGCGTATCCAATTCGCTGAAATTTCACGTTTTGGACTACTGGAAATGAGTCGTCAACGCTTGCGTCCGTCACTCGAAGAAGCGACAGGTTACCTCTGCCCCCGTTGTCACGGTACCGGTATGATTCGTGACTTACGTTCACTTGCTTTGTCAATCATGCGTCAAATCGAACAACGGGCGCTACAAGAGCGCCATGGCGAAATACAAGCCGAAGTACCAACCGATATCGCGGCATTTTTACTCAACGAAAAACGTGAGACGCTGGTGTATCTTGAGCAAGAAAGTGGCACGCGCATTACTATCTTGCCGCATGCCCATCTTGAATCCCCTGAGTTTAATATCACTTATAACAGTGATGGGTTTGCGCCATCGAGCTATGAGCGTGTCGCCGAAAGCCAACAACAAGAATATAAAGACCGTGGCTACGATACTAGCAACTGGCACACCGATGACAATGAAGTCAGCCGTGTAGCACCAACGGGTAATCATAACGCCTGGAGCAATGCTAGCAACGCCGTCAACACCACGCCTAGCCCTGCAACGCCATCCAACAAACCTCAGCAAACTGCTAACAATACGACTGCCCCAAAAACTGCCGCTCCACAACCCGTGCAGCCGGCTGCCACTGTCCCTGCAACTTCTGCAGTCGCTTGGCTATCGAACTTGTTTGCCCCTACCCAACAAGCCCAAGTCACCTCACAATTTAGCGGTCAAGATGCCGCTTCGGCGATTGAAAGTCTCGTCAATACCGGCGCGCAAAGCCTGGGTGTGCAAGGTCAAATCAATTACGCGGCACTGACGGCAAGCATCCCTTCAGTGAGCGCAAACCCCAGCGAAACCAGCGCCAATCCTTATCAAGAAGCGCCTCAACAACCTTCAGCCACGGCTGAATCAAGCGATAAAGATGCCGAGCGCCGTAAACGTGGTAACCGCAAACCAAAGGCTAAAAAACCAAACCGTTATCAATCTGAAACGAGTGAGGCGGAAGTTTCATCACAGGACACTGACAGCAATAAAGACAAGTCAAATGATGCGTCAAAAACTGCCAAAACTAGTGAGCTGCCAAAACGCGAGCCGAATAGTCGCCGTGACAGCCGTGGGGTCAAAGAACGTCGTGCTACACTAGCGAACGATGATAGTAACGCGGTTGTAGTCAATGATGTAAAAGAGACTGATACCGCTATTGCCCCTGTCGATGGTAGAAAAAACAACCAATCCAGAGCAGACAAACCGAAAGGCACAAAACAACGTGACCCTAACAGTGTGCAAGTTCAAGTATTTAAAACTGAACAACAGCAACCTATAGCTGCGGTTGAAACAACGCACCTCTCGCTAGATGCCAGCAAAGGGGAAATTGTAAAACCTGAGGTGCAGGCAATAGCCTCGGCTTCGAAACCCGAACCCACAACACCCGAACAGGCAATTGAGACGCCAGTTAACCCTAGCAGCGTTATAGTGTCTAATGACGAGGTAGCAGAGCTTACTAAAGCATCTACACCATCTGCGCCATCAGCTGAACCTGCTATTGCAAAGCTGGCAGTGACACCGAGCCAAGGCCGTGCCAAAAATGACCCACGCGAAGTCTACAAGGCGTATCAAGCGCAATTTAGCCCAGTTGCCTCTGTCGTGAGCACTTCGGTGACAAAAATTTCAGGTACGGTCAGTCAGTTTATTAACCAGTACTTAGATAATGCCGCTGAAAAAATGGCAACCGACAGCGTGGTTAGCTGCTTTATCCAAGCCATCGATGCTTTTAATCATCAAGCTGCTACCACCACTCCATCAAAAGATAATGTCGTAGTGGCTGAACAACAGCGTTTTGGGCAGTACTTTAGAAATTATGGTTATGCCAGTCTATCCGCGCAAAACTTGGATGATTATCATACGGCCATTTTGCCAGCCAGTCAGTTCCAACGCCAAGCAGGCAAAACTGACGCTGCGCTGCCAACAGTGACTAAACGCGCCATTAATGATCCACGCGGTTCATTGGTTAATACCGCTGTCGCTCAAGCGCCGACTGACTCAACCCCGTCAGTTGCTGAGCCTACCTCCAATCAAACTGACAGTGTCACCGGTCAGGTAGAAGCCGCCTTAACTCAATCAGCCTCACCTAGCCAAAATCACCTGTCATATCAAGCAGGTAGCGTAGGCGCATGGATTGTGGCGCGCTTAGGCGAGCAAGGTCATGCGTTGATTGAGCAAGGTAAATTGGTCGAAGCTTACTTGCAAGCACACAATGCGCCAGTCGCCAACCAACCAGCCGAGCCTGTCTCTGCGACAACAATAGCGGATGATGCTATAGTGAATCAGGACGTTGACTCAGTGCAAACGGCTGATGAACCCGCAGTAGCCTTTAATACTGACAGCGAAGGTGTTGAAGCAACGGACGTAGAAGATAGCGCAGAAGCAGCGGCGCAAAAACGTAAAACCACACCCGTTAGTTATAAGAACATGATTGAAAGTGTGGCAGAGCAAATGAAACCGGCAACCGTTGGTATGCTGACCTTGGCAACCCCAAAAGCACCGAAAACCCGTACGCGTAAAGCTAAGGCGAGCGAAAAACCAGCAGCCAAACCCAAAACGCGTACCAGTAAAAAGGTGGAAAATGCCGTGGTTGTCACTAAAAAATCGACGACCACCGCCCAAACTGACGTAGCGCCCTCTCACGATGAGGCGGTAAAACCGCAGCACAATCAGTAATTCAATCGTGTTTGCGTGCACGTATAGCAATAAAAAAAGCAGTTCGACATGAACTGCTTTTTTATTTTAGCTACAAATTTTAGATACTATGAATGGACGTGCTTGTCTAATGGGCAGGCTTATTACGAATTTTTGAGATGACTGTCATGATCGCAACCACCACTAAACCTGCTACCAAACCAACCAGTGCATTTAACAGGTTGGTGGTTAAGCCTGAAAACGCCCCTGACAAGTCACCTAAATGTTCAATCCCATGATGTAATGCACCAAAGCCATGTGCCAAAATACCACCACCGACCAAGAACATCGCCAAAGTACCGGCGATTGATAGCACTTTCATCAAAATAGGCGCAAACGCTAATAAGGCTTTACCTATACTTTGTGCCGCTGATGACGACTTTTGCTGCAAGTGCAGCCCCAAATCATCTATCTTAACAATCATGGCAACAAAGCCATACACACCCACTGTCATGATGAGTGAAATTACTACCAGTGTTATCGCTTTATCCAGTAAAGGCACCGTTGCCGCAATGGTGCCCAGTGAAATCACAATGATTTCAGCCGATAAAATAAAGTCCGTCCGCACTGCCCCTTTAATCTTTTCTTTTTCATGCGCCACCAAATCTACGCTTTCATCGGCATTGGCTGCTACCCGCTCGGCTTGCTCAGGGTCGTTACTGCCAGAGTGGGGCCAAAATTTGTGCACCACTTTTTCTGCCCCTTCATAACACAGATACAAACCACCAATCATCAATAACCCGGTCACCAAGGCTTGCGAAATCGCACTAATAATCAAAGCCAGCGGCACCAAAATCGCTTTATTGACTAAAGAGCCTTTGGCGACACTCCACACCACAGGCAATTCGCGATCGGCTTTTACCCCTGATACTTGATTGGCATTGAGTGCCAAATCATCGCCCAACACGCCCGCCGTTTTTTTGGCAGCGACTTTTGTCATCACCGATACATCATCTAGGATGACGCTAATATCGTCGAGTAAGGTTAACAAACTAGCAATTGCCATGATAAATTCCTAAAAAATAGTAAAAGATGAAAAAATAATAATAGTTATTAAACTAGCTGACGATTTGTTAGTTTACAAATTTGTCCTGCAAACACAATGTCTAAATTGTATCGCAACTTATCAATAGTTAGTCGCTTAAACGTTGAATTTTTTTAAAAAACCTGGTTAAACAAACTTTGTTAAATAAACTTTCAATCCATTAATAGAACTTGGCTTTGAGCCGATTGCTTTTAGCGCACTAAAAGATTGAAACAAGCGGGAAGATTGAGACAAGCGGGAAGATTGGAACGGGCAAAGATGTGAGCCACAACTTAGTAGCCCTGGTAGATTGTTAACAATAAGTTGACAGGGGTAGCGCTCATACACCATAACAATATGGTAAAATAAAAACCTATATTAACGTTCTGTAGGTTTTCTCATGCTCATTCGTTTTGCAACTTATCCTGCTAAAACCTCATTAACTACTCGTTTAATTACCAGTGTCATCGCCGTGGCTGGCATGGTTGGTTTGGCAGGTTGTGATAATGCCCAATCGCGCACACCCGCCAAGTCTGAAACTCAGAAACATGAAGCAACTAGCAGCTCAGCCCCCGTGGCAAAAAATGAATCACAGCTCCAGCAACTGCTGGCGGCAAATTTAGCCAAATCAGGTATCACCGCCAAAATCACCTCGGTGACAGCGACCAGTATGCCAAATATCTATTGGGTCAAAGCCGAAGGTTTACCGGCGTTTTTCACCGATGCGACAGGTCAATATGTGGTACAAGGCGATATCATCAAAGTCGGTGGTGCCAAACCTGAGCATATCTCAGCGAACTTGCAAGCGCAAGATGCCAAAGCCAGTCTTGCTACCATTGATAAAAAAGACATGATTATCTTCCCCGCTAAGGGGCAGACGAAAGCGGCAATCTATGTGTTTACCGATGCAGATTGTGGTTATTGCCGTAAATTCCACAGTGAAATCGATGAGCTGAATGCACTGGGTATCGAAGTGCGTTATCTACCTTGGCCACGTAGTGAGCAAACCATGCCAACCATGGAAAAAATCTGGTGTAGCAGTGACCGCAAAAAAGCCTTAACCGATGCCAAATTGGGCATGCCTATCAATGCACCGACTTGCAATAACCCCGTACGTAAAATTTATAAGTTAGGCGCAAATTTGGGTATCAATGGCACCCCAGCCGTGTTTGACACAGAAGGTCATCAACTTGGCGGTTATCTGCCACCGGCTGAATTGGCACAGGCGCTCAACCTCAAATAAGTCAACAACGGATGGGATACAAACCAGCTAGTCATCATTAGCTGGTTTTTTATTTTAATTTTTTTGGGCAATTGGATTTTATACCTTACCAATCACAAGTTAGCGTGGTATATTTACCTAGCCAACTTTTGAACTTTTATTTTTATATTTTTGACATTTGAGAATTTTTTTTATGAATAATCGACCTATTCAATTAGCGATTTTAGGGCTTGGTACTGTGGGTACTGGGGTGGTTGAACTGCTACAAAACAACCTTGATGAAATGACGCGTCGTACAGGACGTGAGATTAAAATTACCCACGTAGGCACGCGTCGCAACCGTACCGATATTCCAACAGACATCAAACAATCTGCCGATTTGCTTGATATCGTTCAGCAAGATGATGTGGATATTGTGGTGGAATTGATGGGCGGTACGACCACAGCTAAAGAGGTGATTTTAGCGGCAATCGAGCATGGCAAACATATTGTGACTGCCAACAAAGCATTATTAGCAGAACATGGCAATGAAATTTTTGCCAAGGCAGATGCCAAGGGCGTCAAAGTGGCGTATGAAGCCGCGGTTGCCGGCGGTATTCCGATTATTAAAATTTTACGTGAAGGCTTAGCTGCCAACAAAATCGATTGGCTTGCAGGTATCATCAATGGTACAGGCAACTTTATCATGACTGAAATGCGTGATAAAAAGCGGGACTTTGCAGATGTCCTTGCTGAAGCCCAAGCGCTGGGTTATGCCGAAGCCGATCCGACATTTGATGTCGAAGGGATTGATGCTGCGCATAAATTGACGCTACTTGCGTCAATTGCGTTTGGTATTCCATTGCAATTTGACAAAGTTTACTGTGAAGGCATTACCAAAATCACCCAGCAAGATGTGCGGTATGCCAATGAGCTTGGCTACCGTATCAAGCATTTAGGGTTTGCCAAACGTCGTATTTTAGACAGTGGCGAAGAAGGCATTGAATTACGTGTACACCCGACTTTGATTCCAAAACAGGTGTTACTTGCCAATGTGAATGGGGTAAAAAATGCCATTATGGTTGACGCAGAGCCTGTCGGACAAACCTTGTATTATGGTTCGGGTGCCGGCGCAGGGGCAACCGCATCCGCTGTAATGGCAGATGTGGTGGACATGGTACGCGCCCTTGCAGAGACCAATGATTCAACCGCCAATTTGGTGCCGCATCTGGCATTCCAGCCTGAGACACTAAATAACACACGCATTTTATCAAGCGATGAAATGATCACAGGCTACTATCTGCGCCTACAGGTCAAAGATGATTTAGGTGTACTAGCAGAGGTCACCCGCATTTTAAGTGAGTCTAAAATTAGTATTGATGCAATTTTACAGCAGCCAGCGCATGATGATACTAGCACTGATTTGCCAGTCATTATTATGGTTGACCCTGTCGTTGAGCGCAATATGAATGAAGCGATTGCCAAAATTGAAGCGTTAGATACCGTGACCGATAAGGTGATACGCATTCGATTGGATGAGTTGATGCAGTAAAATTTAGGTAGACTTAATTGGTATATTTTACAGTATTTTCAGTAGTTTAATTTACATTTTAACTATGATAATATGAAATGTATCGCATTAGCTAAACTTAAAACATCTATTGTGATTGGCATGGTTGCCGTTTACAACCCTGTTTATAGACCGTAATGATTTAGGTCGTAGTTTGCTTGTGATAACAAAAACCCTAACTCAAAGGAAATTTAATATGGAAAATTCAGTCGTAATCGTAGATGGCGTTCGCACCCCAATGGGTGGATTCCAAGGTGATTTAAACGAAGTATCAATGCCAGAGCTTGGTGCAACCGTGATTAAAGAAGCCGTCAACCGTGCCGGCGTGAAACCAGAAGAGATTGACGAAGTTATCATGGGTTGTATTTTAACCGCGGGTGCAGGTCAAAGCCCAGCGCGTCAAGCGATGCGTAAAGCAGGTATCCCAGATGCCACAGGCGCAATCAATGTCAACAAACTTTGTGGTTCTGGTATGAAAGCCATTATGCTCGGTGCCAATTCAATTCGTAGCGGCGAATTTGATATCGTGGTAGCAGGCGGTATGGAATCAATGACCAACGCCCCTTATGTGCTACCAAAAGCACGTGGTGGTTATCGCATGGGTGATGGCGAAATTAAAGACACCATGTTCTTAGATGGTCTTAAAGATGCTGATACCGGTAAGTTAATGGGTGTATTTGCGCAAGAAATGGCAGATAAACGGGGTGTCACCCGTGAAGCGATGGATGCATTTGCTATCGAATCGCTAAAACGCGCCAACACTGCCATCAATGAAGGTCACTTCAAAAACGAAATCGTTCCGGTTACTGTTAAAACTCGTAAAGGCGATGTGGTCATTGACACGGATGAACAACCCGGTAAAGCCAATGTAGACAAAATCCCAACCTTAAAACCCGCGTTCTCAAAAGATGGTACAGTTACTGCCGCTAACTCAAGCTCAATCTCTGATGGGGCAGCTGCCGTTGTATTGATGTCAGAGGAAAAAGCCAAGGAGAAAGGGTTAAAACCACTTGCACGTATCGTTGCCCAAGCCACCCACTCACAACACCCAAGCGAATTTACCATCGCGCCTATTGAGTGTGTGAAAAAAGTTTTAGCAAAAGCTGGCTGGAGCAAAGAAGACGTTGATCTTTGGGAAATTAATGAAGCATTCGCCATGGTAACCATGCTTGCTATGCAAGAAAATGACCTTGACCATGCTAAGGTTAATATCGAAGGCGGTGCTTGTGCATTAGGTCATCCCATAGGGGCATCGGGTGCGCGTATCGTAGTCACACTCATCAACTCACTCAAACGCACAGGCGGCAAAAAAGGCATTGCTAGCCTATGTATCGGTGGCGGTGAAGCGGTTGCCTTAGCGATTGAATTAATCTAATTGTCTCATGCTAAAAAAAATCCCTAATCTATATTAGGGATTTTTTTTGCTCAACAATCGACCTATAACAACCAATCTATCAAGCAATCATCTGATTTTCATGTTGATATAACTTATGATTGCCAAAGCTAAGAGATTGCCGATCACTGTTAAGTAAAAAGCCCTACGAAATTCTGGCTTGGTTGATTTATGGCGCAATAACCAATGGGCAAACGCCGCCCCTACCCATCCCCCAGCAAAAGCTAATTTATGGAGTGACGCTTCTTGCACGCGCCAATCTCCATTTTGTGCAGCTTTTTTATCATGCGCATACAGCAGATAGGTCGCTAAACTCATTGCAAAATACCAACCTATAATCCATAAGGGTAAGTGCTTAACCAGCACAATAGCGGTTAGTAACACAAAAAACAGCACCCCAATAGCCACCCACGTGAGTAATGTTTGATTTTTAAGGTCGTTTTGAGTTTGACGAACTTGGCGGGCATTTTGTTGGGCAATTTTTTGTCTGACAAACGTCTGTTGCTGCACGTTGACAGCGCAGGGTTTGCCATCTCTGCCTTGCCCTATTTCAAAAACTACCGCTTCATTAAGCACAGGACGTTGGTTTGCTCGGTATTCACTGATATGAAAAAAGATGGCTGAGTCTTGTAAATTGTTATCCGTTCGCTCAATAAACCCAAAGCCTTTGTCATCTTGCCAGCGGGTTATTTTGCCTTGATATTTTTTCATTAAAAATCACCTAGTGCTATTTTTTATAACGCATTTTTTACAACGCATCATTGGGGTTTGCGATGGTGGTTTGCGCTATGTGTTCTACCCAACTTTTTTAATATGTTTTTACTTTATTGCTAAAAGCCAAATTCTTTTACGCTTAGTTGCAAAAGTTACTTAAGACAACTGCCAATTACACCCACCCAACAAAACTTTATCTAATTCTACTATTTAATAGGTGAATTTTTGAGTAACCTTGTATAGCAAGTCGAGCGATAAAGATTACGAAGTTTTTCGTGATTCTTATCATCGGCGGATTCAACGATCCATCAGTGATGGAATATTTAATTTGTTGAATTTTAAAAAATTTATTATAACAATTTTGAATTAACTATAAAAAAATTATCTTATATTTATTTAGTTTCTAAGTTAATTATTTTACTAGAAGTGAACTATAAGATATTAACAGGAGATTTTCTCATGGCAAGTTTAATGCGTTTACGCGATATCCAAGACACCCACGTTGACCTTTTAGGTAACGATTATTTTGATCCAACGGGTAAAACCGCTTATGGAGCAAATGGCGAAAAAATAGGTAGCATTCAAGGTGCTTTAGTTGACGATACTACAGGCCGCATTCGCTATTTCATTGTTGATGTAGGCGGTTGGTTTAGCTCGAAAGAAGTTTTAGTACCAGCGGGTCTTGCCCGTATTCAAGACGACAATGTATACTTTGATTCGCTCAGCCGAGATACTGTGGAAACAATGGATAGCTACGATCCTGACTACAACTACAGTATTGAAGAACAAACGGTTCGTGACCGTCATGTATTTGACCGTGCTACAACGCCCGTTAAACTCACTGATAATCACTACCAATCACCCAATACACTGCAGTTGCTTGAAGAACGACTTTCAGTCAATAAAGACAAAATTGTAGCGGGTTTACTAAAAGTGGGTAAACATGTTGTGTCTGAGCCCCGCACTGTCAATGTTGAGTTAACTGAAGAACAAGCGCATATCCAGCGTACGCCAGTTAACAGACCTACTGACCGTAGCATCGGTGATAATGACAATGCTACTATTGAGGTTGAACTTGAAGCAGAACGTGCAAATGTCAACAAACAAACTTACGTGACTGAAGAAGTTAACGTAGATAAGGTGGCACAAACTCGCACTGAGACCTTTAATGAAACCGTTCGCCGTGAAGAGTTAGATGTACAAAAAGATGGCGTTGAGCGTGTAACGGGTGTTGATACCGTTGATGGTAATGTTTCACCTGCGCTCGATCCAAATGCGCCCCGTAAACTTTAATAATAAATATCATTAGATAATTGATTACTATAAAGTTTAACTTCTGCCAACGGTGTTGCCATTGGCTAGAAAAAGGCAGATGATTTCATCTGTCTTTTTTGTGGTTGTCATATATTATTATAAAATTTTGGAACAATAACTTTGCAATGGAAAACACTCGATGAAAAACCCTATAATAAATACTACTGAACTAAACACCCATGATACCCATACTCATGATAACATTGTCAAAACCGTCGATCTTCGTGAAGATACCACTAATACCTTAGAGCTATTAGCTGAACGCCCCCAAGTGCAAATTGAGCGATTTATCAAAGACAATATTAAATTATCAAAAAAAATCATCAGCGAAACGGTTAACGTTCCTGTGACACTCAATCAAGAAGTGTTAGTGATTGAACATATATTTGCCAAGCCTAGTACCTCTCACGATAATTTAGTTAGCGTGGTTACTAACAACGTCAATGTGCCACAGTTGATGGTGAATGGTCAAGCGATTACTTTAGGCGATACCCCCATTGAGATTCCTCTACTTCAACAAATAGCTAAAGTAAATATTGAAACCATTGTGGCGGAAAAAGTACAGTTAATGACTCAAAATGTCAGTCATGAAACGCAAATTCCTGTGACACTGCGCCGTGAAGAATTAGTCACTGAAAAAGTTGAATACGATGAGCCAACAGTATTGGCGACAACGCATATCCCACCTGAAGATGTTAACTTGGTTTCAAAGTAATTCCTTTCTATTTTGGGTGAGCTAGACTTAGCTTCTGTTGGCGTGTCTTTTGTTGGCGTATGTGGGTATGTAATTTGGGTGTGGCATACATCAACATAAGTGTCATAGTGTCACACCCAGCATTTTTAATTGATTAGGTTTAATCAATTAGGCTAGATGATGGGCAGGTAATATCGATTTATGGGTAATCTCTGGCAGTAAATCCAAAAACCCTTGAATATAAGCCACTTCTTTACTTGTAGTACGGGTCGCCGCATAAAGCTGGCAAAACACGCCCTCCCCCAATGCTCTTGATATTACCCAGCCCTTTTTTTCGTATTCATTGACCACCCAATTTGGTAACGAGGCAACCCCTCGTTCACTGGCAACTAGCTGAATTAACATCGCGGTCAATTCTGTGGTTCTTAGTTTCTTGGGCGCAAGTCCTGCAGGCGCAAAAAAATGCGCGATGATATCGAGCCGCTTGGCTTCCACAGGATAGACGATGAGCGTTTCATCAATCAAATCTTCTGGCAAAATCGGCGATTTTTTATCGACTAATGGGTGCGTGGGTGACAACACCAAGCGACTTTCATATTGGAATAACGGCAGATAGCTGATTCCCTCCAATGGTAAGCGACTGGCTGTGATAAGCACATCAATTTCTTCATCGAGTAGCATTTGGTGCGGCTCAGGTTCAAAGCCTGAGCTAAAGTCCAACTCAACGTCTTGCCATTCCCTGCGATAACGATTCAGAATAGGCATCAACCAATCAAAACAGCTATGACATTCTGAGGCCAAACGTAATTGTCCCGTTTGACCACGACCCAGCCTTTTAAGGTTGGCAGTGGTACGATTAAACTGCGGTAGCACACTGTCCGCAAGTTTAAGTACTTCTTTGCCTGCCGGGGTAAAGCTTAGTGGTCTTGAGCGGCGATTGACGAGGCTAATACCATAATAATTTTCGATTTCTTTGAGCTGATGGGACACCGCTGATGCAGTGACATACAAGTCCTCAGCCGCGGCAGCGAGCGAGCCTTGCTCACGTAGTGCAGTCAATAATTGAAGGTGGCGGATTTCAAGCATAAAATAATTTTACCGTTTGCCAAGCCCAAAAGAAAAAAGTTCACGATTTGATGAAACCATGAACTACTTTAACAAGAAACGTGAAAAAAGTTAATCAGTTTCAATGTCAAAGCGGCAGTATTACCTACTCACCTTGACTAACTATCGCTGATAATTTGATTTTCTTCGTCTTTGACATAACGGGTCACGAGTAATTGGTCAATTTTATGATGATCAATATCGACTACTTCAAATTTATAACCTTGATATTCAACAAAATCTGCAGGACGGGGAATTTTGCGCAGTTTATACATCATAAAGCCCGCTAAAGTTTCATAATTGTCCCAATCGGGAAAATCTTCGATACCGAGCGCATGTTTGACATTTTCAATCGGTGTAGTACCTTCAATCAGCCATGAGAATTCATCACGCTGGATAATCTGCTGCTCATCTTCAATCGGTGCGACCCAATCACCCATCACTGTCATCATGATATCAGATAGCGTAATGACACCGACAATGAGCGCATATTCGTTCATCACCACAGCAAATTTTTCTTTACTGGAGCGAAAACGGTCTAGCAGCTCAGATAAGGTTAAGGTATCAGGGATGATTAATACATTACGAATCGTAGTTTCATTGAGCAAAATTTGCGACTGGTTACTAAGAAGTTTTACCAAGATATCTTTGGTATCGACATAGCCAATCACTTCATCAATATGGTCTTTACATACCAAAAATTTTGAATACGGGTAACTTGCGATTTTTTGGCGGATACTTTGCTCAGACTCCCCAAGGGTGAAATACACCACGTTTTCACGGGTGGTCATGCTAGAGGGCACGTTACGTTCTTCAAGCTCAAAAACGTTTTCGATAAAGTGATGTTCTTGTTTGAGCAATACCCCCGCTTGCGCCCCTGCATCCACCACAGCCGAAACATCATCAAAGGTGATATTTTCTTCTCTCACCATGTTGACTTTAAAAATTCTAAAAATCAGATTTGCCAGCCCGTTGATAATCCATGCCAGCGGCTTAAATACTTTGATTGACAGCAGTACAGGCTCAATCACCGCTAACGCCACGCGTTCTGGGTTAATCATGCCAATGCGTTTGGGAATCAAATCAGCAAACAAAATAAACAACAAAGTGACTAGCAAAAATGACATTATAAAACCGATATTATCAAGCATTTTGCCTTGATAAAATGGCGAAATAAGGTCAATAAAGTAGGGACGAAGCGCAGACTCACCGACAATACCGCCCAAAATTGCCACGGCATTTAGCCCTATTTGTGAGGTAGCAAAAAATTCGGCAGAATTTTCTTGTAAATGTAAAATTTTATTGGCGCGATTGTCACCCGATTCTGCCAACAACTTTAGCTTGATGCGTCTAGCACCTGCCAAGGCAATTTCGGAAATGGAGAAAAAACTGGAAATCAACACTAATATACAAATAATTAGTAGATTTTGGAATAAACTCACAATACACCTATATTTATCTATTTTTATCTAGACAACATAACAGATTTGGTAAAAAATTTCTTAGACTTTATAGTAAAGCAATATTAGTAAAAAAACATGGCTGAAGAAAACTGGCCGCGTAAAAAAACCCTTGATTGAAATCAAGGGTTTTTGTTACAACAAACTGCTTATACACGTTCAATAATGGTGGCAATCCCTTGACCCAGACCAATACACATAGTGGCAAGACCGAGTTGGGTGTCTTGTTGCTCCATCACATTTAGAAGTGTGGTGGTGATACGCGCACCAGAACAGCCTAGAGGGTGACCTAACGCAATAGCACCACCATTTAGGTTAACGATGTCTAGCTTGTCTTGTAGGTTTAAGCCCTTAAGAACCGATAAGCCTTGTGCGGCAAATGCTTCGTTTAGCTCGATGGTTTGCATATCGTCAATGCTCATGCCAGCGCGTTTTAAGGCTTTTTTGGTGGCAGGCACTGGACCATAACCCATGATAGCGGCATCACAGCCTGCAACTGCCATACCGCGAATACGGGCACGCGGTGTTAGACCTAAATCTTTGGCTTTTTGTGCAGACATGATAAGCATCGCAGATGCACCATCAGATAAGGCTGATGACGTGGCAGCTGTTACGGTACCGCCTTTAGGATCAAATACGGGGCGTAATGCCGCAAATGATTGCATGTTGGCATCGGGACGAATGACTTCATCGATGGTGCAAAGTTGTAGGTTACCGTTTTCATCATGACCTTCAATGCCGATGATTTCGTTTTTGAAACGACCTTGCTGTGTCGCTTCCCACGCACGGCGATGTGATTCTACACCAAACGCATCTTGTTCTTGACGGCTGATGTTATTCATACGTCCAAGCATTTCAGCGGTTAAACCCATCATGTTAGAGGCTTTTGCATAGTATTTTGAAGCCTCTGGGTTGATGTCAATACCGTGCATCATACCCACGTGACCCATATGCTCAACACCGCCGATAATGAACACATCACCTTGACCGGTCATGATTTGTGCCGCTGCGGTGTGAAGCGCTTGCATGGATGAACCGCATAAACGGTTGACCGTTTGACCTGCCGTAGTACGGGGTAATTCAGCCAATAAACCGATGTTACGACCAATGTTCATACCTTGCTCTAGGGTTTGGTTGACACAGCCCCAGATGACATCTTCTACAAGTTTGGTATCAAACGGGTTACGCGCTACCAAAGCTTTAACAAGCTCCGCAGACATGCTGTCAGCGCGTACATTGCGGAACATACCATTTTTTGATTTGCCCATTGCGGTACGAACGCCATCGACAATCACGACATCTTTTGGACTTAATGTAGTCATTCTATTCTCCTTAAAATTTATAATCGTCGATTACGCTTGTGGGTAAAAAGTTTTACCATTTGCCGCCATATCACGAATCATTTGTGGCGCTTCATAGGCTTTACCTAAACTTGCGTATTTGTCGCAAAGGGCTAGGTAATTTTGTAGACCGATTTGGTCGATGTAACGGCATGGGCCACCACGGAATGGCGGGAAGCCAATACCCATAATCATCGCCATGTCTGCTTCTGCAGGCGTCGATACGATGTTGTCCTCTAAGCAGCGAACCGTTTCATTACATAATGCAATCATCAAACGATCGATGATTTCTTGGTCTTCAAACTGTTTTGGCGCATCGATAAATGGTTTTAATAATTCAACGGTTTGTGGATCGGCAGTTTTAACTGGCTTGCCTTTTTTATCCGTTTCATATTTGTAGAAACCAACGCCATTTTTTTGACCTAAGCGATTGGCTTCAAACAATATCTGACCGCTCACTTTGTAGTCTGGTTTCATACGGTCTGGGAAGCCTTCCGCCATGACTTTTGCCCCGTGAACCCCTGTGTCGATACCCACAACGTCCATCAAGTAGGCAGGACCCATTGGCCAGCCAAATTTTTCCATGACTTTGTCGATTTGGACAAAGTCAGCGCCTTGTTTGATCAATAAGTCAAACGCACCGAAGTAAGGGAATAATACGCGGTTTACTAAGAAGCCTGGGCAGTCATTTACCACCACGGGCACTTTACCCATTTTTTCTGCTAACGCTACCGTGGTCGCTACCGCTTCTTCGCTTGATTTTTCACCACGAATTACTTCAACTAGGGGCATACGATGGACTGGGTTAAAGAAGTGCATGCCGACGAAGTTTTCTGGGCGCTCTAGTACCGAAGCTAGGTAGGTGATAGAGATGGTCGAAGTATTAGATGCTAGGATACAGTTGTCTTTAACTAGCCCTTCAACTTCTTTTAATACCGCGTGTTTAACTTTTGGATTTTCAACAACCGCTTCAATCACGATGTCAGTCTCACCAAAATCACCGTAGTTGAGCGTAGGACGGATACGGCTTAAGGTTTCGCCCATTTGTGCTGGGGTTACTTTACCGCGTGCCATACCACTTGATAGGTGTTTGCTGGCCTCACTCATACCCAAGTCAAGCTGCTCTGCCTTGATGTCTTTCATGATGATTGGCAAGCCTTTCGAGGCGGCTTGGTAAGCGATACCGCCACCCATGATACCTGCGCCCAATACAGCAGCTTCTTTAATATCATGCGCTTTGGCGCTGTGAGTTTTAACCAGTTTACGAACAGCTTGGTCGTTTAAGAATAGACCGACTAGACTTTCTGCTTGTGGGGTTTTCGCTGCTTTTGCAAAACCTGCAGATTCAATTTCTAACGCTTTGTCACGTGGTAGGTTCACGTGTTTTTCGATAGACTCTAAGGCAATTTTTGGCGCTGGGTACTGGGCTGGATTGGCTTTTGAGAACAGTACACCTTTGGCTGAGTTAAATGCCATCGCTTGTTCTAGGGCATTCAATTTGACTGGATTGATTTTTTCGTCATGGCGTGCTTTCCAATCTAGATCGCCTGCGATACATTTTTTGACTAAATCAATCGCTGAAGCCTCGAGTTGGTCTGCGGCAACAACCGCATCCACCATACCGACTTTCAATGCAGCGGCTGGTTTTTGCGCTTCGCCAGTTGCGATGATTTCTAAAGCGTTATCGATACCGATGATACGTGGCAAACGCACTGAACCACCAAAGCCTGGGAAGATACCCAATTTAACTTCGGGTAAACCGATGCTCGCTTTGTCACTCATGACACGGTAGTCGCACACCAACGTCATCTCTGTACCACCGCCCATGGATGCGCCATTGATTGCCGCAACTTTTGGGAAAGGCAGGTCTTCAAAACGGTTGAATGTTTTGTTGATGTCAAGTACCCACGAAGCAATCTCGCCTTCTGGTTTTTTGAAGTTACCAACAAATTCAGTGATGTCCGCACCAGCGATGAAAACTTTTTTTCCTGAAGTAACGATTAGACCTTTAACGTCTGAAGATTGTTCTAATGCCGTGACTGCTTCGCCAAATTCTTTGATGGTGGCTTGGTCAAATTTATTAACGCTCTCAGTTTGATTATCGTAGTTTAATTTAGCAATACCGTCTTCGAGTAGCGATACCGAGATGCTATTTCCTTGATAAATCATTGCTAACTCCTTGAGTTATGTTGAAATCAACGGGGAAAACCGAAAAAATGATGTTTTGTACGATGTCTTTACATGATGTCTTTAAAAGATGCTTGTTAAAAGATGCTTATTAAAATTTTTACATACCGCAGACAAAACAAAATCTTGACTAGTTTACTATGTTTGCGATAAGTTGAGAATAACGCAAATGACTGTTTAGTCATTGGCTAGCAACGGGGCCACTGCTGCTGCGGGTTTTATTGCCAAACTTATTATCTTACCAGTTGACAAAAATCAGCAAAAATATCCTTAAAGTAGCCAATTTTTATCCCTACACTCTCTATTTGAATTCGATATACTGCTTGACATAATTGGCGCTTAGCGTGGTGGAATTGACGCAAATCTGCAAACTGCCAATAGGCACCTCACTTTCGAATTCCTGCAGATGCGCTTTGATAGCATCGGCAATGCGCTGCGCCAATGATTGAATGGTAGCATCATCCCGCCCTGGCATCAGATAAAAATGCGCCATAACAAAGGCTTCATCTCCACTATTGGTCAGTCCTACTAAGGCGTGGTTTGGGTAGTAGATACGTGATTTGATATCACTTTGTAGCTTAAAGTTGCCAGACTGCCATAGCGTATCATTGACCCGTGCTAATAGGTTATCGGGCTGACTAATAAGATGGTCGTGACTCACTTCAATAATGACATTGGGCATGGTGTTATCCTTTATTCTTGAATTAAATCTGCAAATTTAGCGTTTACTGCGCCTGCTAAATCTGACGGTGACAACTCAATCTCTAAGCCGCGTCTACCGCCACTACAATAAATGGTCGCAAATTGTTTTGCCGACTGATCGATGACCGTGGGCAGGCGTTTTTTTTGACCGAGCGGGCTTACCCCACCTAGCACATAGCCTGTGGTACGTTCTACCAATTTGGGGTCAGCCATTTGTGCTTTTTTACTGCCGATGGCTTTGGCGATTTTTTTTAGGTTTAGTAAATGCTCAACAGGCAGTATCGCAACAGCGAGTTTGTCATTGTCGTCTTGTACCACCAAGGTTTTGAATACTCGCTTTGGCTCAACTTGTAGTTTTTCTGCCGCTTCAAGCCCATAGCTTTCACTATGCGCGTCATGATGGTATTCATGTAATTGGAAGTTGATTTTTAGTTTTTTGGCAAGATTAACGGCAGGTGTCATGGCGGTTTCTTAACAGGGTTTGGTGATTGAACGTAGTCATTCATCATAACCAAACTGCGGGTTAAAACAAAGCACATTGGGTATAAAAAACGTATAAAAAAACCAGCCAACTATTTTACTAGTGGCTGGATTTAGTGAGAGGCTCGATGCTAGTTGTTGCCTAGGCTTGAATGTATAGCCTTGATTTTATAAATGGCGCACTACCTATTAGCTTGCTTTTGAGACCATATAATCAACGGCAGCTTTTACTTCCTCATCCGAGGCTTGGCTACCGCCTTTGGCTGGCATCACACCGGCTTTTCCTTGATAGCCGACAATGGCGTTTTTATAAAGCGTGTCTTTACCTTGCGCAATGCGAGGTGCCCAAGCGGCTTTATCAGCAAGTTTTGGTGCGCCCATTAAGCCTGCTGTGTGACAAGTGGCACATACACTCCCAAACAATTTTTCACCAGCATCCGCAGAAACTGGGGTAGCGGTTGCTGTCGTCGTGGTGGCAGCGGCTGAGGCGGCTGTCGGTGGTACAAATGAAGCAGGCTGTGAAGCCACTGGCATTGGATGGTTTGCACGAGCGATTTCACCTTGCTGTGCAGCAATTTCTTCGGTTGGTTTGCTTTCGGCTGACTCATGCTTACTACATGCGCTCATGGTAAGACCCAAGGCAATCATAAGACTGGCTAACGTGGCATTGCGTGTTGATATCGGTAGCATAACCTTTTCCTTTCAAATAAGGTGAAATCTAATTTCACATCAATGTATAAATTTTTAATAGCCCTACAAACTGTTTTTGCATGGTAATGTTTTGCATGGTAATGTCGACTGGCAAATGGCTAGTACAACATCTAGCGGTATGTTGTTATCACATGAGAATTAGTGACTATATTAGCATTACTGCGGTATGAATAAAATAACATTTTAAAGCCACCTTGCTAAATCATTACTATCATTGTGTATTTTGTTACGATAACAGGCAAAATTTTTTACTGGCTAGCTAAAACAGGGCAATTGGCTAGGAGGAGGAATTTTTAGTTTAACAGGTTATTAAAAAGCTAAAATTTACATTGACTTACATTCAACATTTAGTTAAAATTCGTGCCTATTTTTATCCTAATCTGAGCTGATGCCAAACCATGGGTAAGGTTGGCTAATAATCACCTATACAGCCAGATTAATGTTCCTGACCCACTAACCCCGCTTTGTTGATAGCACATTCACTGTCTATCAATCAGCCTAGACTTAAGGAGTCTACATGCCAGCAGTAAAGGTAAAAGAGAACGAACCTGTAGATATCGCAATTCGCCGCTTTAAACGTGCTTGTGAGAAAGCCGGTATTTTAGCAGATGTACGTAAACATGAGTTCTATGAAAAACCAACTCAAGAACGTAAACGCAAAAAAGCAGCTGCGGTAAAACGTTACAAAAAGAAAATGTCACGTGAATCAGTACGCACGACTCGTCTTTACTAAGGTAATTTGTCGCAAGACACCCAATACCAGTAAATGATAAAATCCACTTTGTTAAGTGGATTTTTTTATGCTATGTTGCTAACCACAATTTTAACAACGCCATTAGCTAACATTAAGGAGCGTTAAAACCATGAGTACCATAAAAGACACCCTGACCGATGTGGTCAAAACTGCCATGAAAGCGCGTGAGCTTGAAAAAGTTAAAGTGCTACGCAGCGTACAAGCGGTGATAAAACAAATCGAAATTGACCGCCAAATAACGCTCGATGATGCAGGTGTACTAGACATCTTACAAAAGCAAACCAAGCAGCGCCAAGAGTCGCTCGCGATTTTTGCCGCCAATGGTCGGGAAGATTTGGCACAAAAAGAACAATTTGAGATTGATGTGATTAGTCAATTCTTGCCACAACCCATGAGTGAAGCAGAAATTGCCAATCTGGTAGCTGCTGAAATTGCTGAGCAAGGTGCCACTTCAATGCAGCAAATGGGCGCTGTGATGAATGCGCTGAAAGTCAAAACCGCAGGTCGCGCTGACCCCGCTTTGATTTCAAAGTTGGTCAAAGCAACATTGGTTTAACCATTTAAAACATGATAAAAAAGCCATAAGATTTGTACTTATGGCTTTTATTGGGTAAATTGTTACTGATGGGCTTGCATCACTTGAGACAGCAAGTCCAACGTTTCTACCAACGGCAGTCCAACCACATTGCTATAGCTACCATCAATCGCTTTGACCCACGCAGCGCCCAGCCCTTGAATGGCATAACCGCCTGCTTTGTCTTGGGGTTCGCCCGTATGCCAATAATGCGCCATCATGCTGTCAGTGAGCGCGATAAATTTGACATCGGTTCTCACCACAGTGCGCTCAGCATAACCCATCTGCCATTGACCGCAACGCTGCGCCATACGGCTCACTTGCACCGCCGTCCATACTTGGTGCGAGGCATTGCTCATTTGCCGCCACATCGCACAAGCATCGGCAAAATCGCTAGGTTTTTGTAGCACCGCCCCATCACGCAATACGCCAATGGTATCGGCGGTAATTACCACACACTCGCTCATAGCCTTTGGCAAAACTTGTAAAGCGGCTTGCGCTTTTTGACTCACCATACGCCCAATATAGTCAATCGCCGATTCCTCTGCTAGCGGTGATTCATCAATGCTGACTGCCACACAAGTATGTGGCACCGCAACTTGATCTAACAACTCACGCCGTCTGGGTGATGTGGACGCCAAGATAATCGGTATAGTGGCATTAAACTGATACATAGTAACTTCTCAATACGCTTATCGCGTATAACGCAGCATGACAGCGACTAATAGTGGCCAAATTAAGGTGCTGACGGCAACGGTATAAAGTAATTGGGGTGCAAACACCCCTTGGGTGAATAAATGCAGAAAAATTAACGCAAGTTGATAAATTAGCAAACAGGCGCCCGCAAGCAACCATACCAAGTTTGAGGACAATTGGCGTACATAACCACTAACAAACTTAATAAAAAACGCCACCAGCACTGCACATAAGGCTTGCTGACCGATTCGGCTATCTGTGAGTAAATCAGCAAACAAACCAACCACAAACGCCAATCCCATGCCAATTAAAGTCGGTTGAAATATCAGCCAAAAAATCAGCATCATGATCATCCACATCGGACGAAATAGCGCAATCTCTGCCGACAGCGGATACACACTGAGTACCGATGCGATGATAAAACTGATTGCCATCACAATATATAAATGCTGTTTGGTTTTTTTGCGCTGAACAACGACCATAATCAGTGATTTTAAACCTTTTGCTGAAGCAATAAAACATAAGACGTATTGATAAAATTGGCAGCGGGTTTCACCATAATCTTGGCATAGCCCCCCGCTTGCTCGGCTTCTACTTTTGCCACGCGCCCAACAGGAAATCCGGCAGGAATACGACCACCAAGCCCCGATGAAATCAGCTCATCGCCAATGCGTACATCCGATGCCTTAAAGATATAATCTAGCACCAAATACTGCGGATTACCTTTACCCGATACGATGGCTTTTTGCCCGGTACGTTTGATAGTCACTGCAACCGATTGTTGGTCATCGCTGATTAGCACCACACGGCAGGTATCGGGATAAACATTGACGACTTGTCCAAGAATGCCGTTTTCATCAATCACCGTTTGCCCGACAATCACCCCATCTTTGCTGCCTTTATTGATGACCACCATTTGCCGCAGTGGATTGCTATCGGTACCAATCACGTGCGACAACAGCAAATTAAACTGGTCTGGCGTGGTGGCAGATAAAATCCCTTGCAGTCGGGCATTTTGCGCGACAAGATAATCTTGCTGCTGCAACTGCGCTTTGGCATGCACAAGCTCAGCTTTCAACTGGACATTCTCTCGGCGTAACGCTTCTTTTTCGGTCATGGTACTATCAAGCCAGCCTGCAAAAAAACTTGGATAAGCCGATACTTGATAGATGGGCTGCATGGCGGCATGGGTCGCGGTACGTACTGGCTGAAACCAACTGCTATTTTTACTATCCAATAACATCAGCACAATCGCCGCAAACACCACAATAAGGGTCTTGCGAATGGCGAGCGGTTGTTGAGTAAAAATGGTAAGTGACATAAATAACATCCAAGTAAAATCGTGACAGTCAATACAGCAAGCGGTAACAATACAGATAAGGGTAGCAAAAATCTTTTTAAAAAAAGCTATCGTAAAATCATCTTGTCAATAAAGCAATAAAACCGCTATTAAAAATAGCGGTTAACGGTAACACATCAGTTAACATCAGACAAAAATCATATTCAATGCTTTGTTATTGATAAACTCTAGCGCTTTACCACCCCCACGGCTGACACAAGTCAGTGGGTCCTCGGCTACCGTGACGGGCAAGCCTGTCTCACGTGAAATCAGTTCATCAAGATTGCGTAATAGTGCGCCACCACCCGTTAATACAATACCACGCTCTGCGATATCAGCTGATAATTCAGGCGGGGTTTGCTCAAGCGCCGCTTTGACACCTGAGATGATACCAGTAATAGGGTCGCTTAAGGCTTTTTGGATTTCGGCAGATGTCACCACAAATGATTTAGGCACGCCTTCTGCCATGCTACGACCACGTACTTCCACTTCCAAGGGGTTTTCAGGATCTTCAATAGCCGTCCCCACTTCGGTTTTGATGCGTTCAGCTGTGGTTTCACCAATCACACAGCCATGGGTGCGGCGCACATGAGTAATAATCGCTTCATCAAACACATCACCGCCGATACGGATGGAGTCGGCATACACACAGCCTGATAGCGCAATCACCGCAATTTCTGTAGTACCACCCCCGATATCCACCACCATCGAACCACTGGCTTCATGCACGGGTAACCCTGCGCCAATCGCAGCTGCCATAGGCTCTTCAAGCAATAAGGCTTTGTTTGCGCCTGCCGATTCAACCGCTTCACGAATTGCACGACGTTCTACCAGAGTAGATTTACAAGGCACACAAACAATCACGTTTGGATTGGCTAAAAAGCGTTTCACTTTCACTTTGTTGATAAAATGCTTGAGCATTTTTTGGGTCACTTCAAAATCGGCAATCACACCGTCTTTGAGTGGACGAATCGCAGTGATATTATCTGGGGTACGACCTAGCATCTGTTTGGCATCAAGACCGACGGCGGCAACGGTAGGATTTTGGGTACGGTTACTACGAAGCGCAACAACCGTTGGTTCATTGAGGACCACACCTTTACCTGGGGTGAAAATTAACGTGTTGGCAGTGCCAAGGTCGATGGCGATATTACTTGATAAAAATCCGAAAAGGCTCATGTATCATTTCCCAGTGATAACAAAACTACACTGCAAGCAAAGCAGAAATTAGCGGGGTGTTTAATCGCACATCGAGTCAACGACGCATTTTTTAAAAGCGTTTATTTAAAAGCTTTTAATGCCGATGTTTCTAATGCCGATGTTTCGAAACCGCCCTATTGCGACCACTAACAAAAAAATCTGAAGCAAGCTGCTTATAGCCGCTATATTTTACATAAAAATAGCAAGAAACTCTTAACGATTAACAGTTAAAAGGCTATCTTTTTACATAAAAAAAGCTGACGATGATTTTAAAGAGTTTTAGGCGATAGTGACTTTAATGCGATTAATTTGCGTTTAGTAAGAATAGTGCTAGATTATAGCGGTAAAATATCGCAAAATATAGTGATTTAATCACATTCTATCTTTATTCACGAATTTTTTGTGACAAATTATTTAGGTCACATCACCCTATTTTTTCAAATTTGTTATTAAAAGTAACTAAACTAAAGCAACTGTTTTTATCAGGTTTTATCCTCTTTTATTATAGCCTGTTGCTATAATTGGCTGGTTTAAAATCGCATCGAACATTTGCCTTGTTTGTCCGTTTTTTATTTTTGTTTGTACTTAAGGAAGTCATCATGTCGCAGACGCTTTCAACTGATGAAATTATGAACATCGCCAAACTTGCTCGGCTTGGCGTGACCGCTGAGCAGGCAGATAGTTATGCCAATGACCTAAGCAAAATCCTATCGATGATGGATATTTTGGCAGAGGTCAACACTGACAATATCGCACCGCTTACCAATGTCCATGATATGACCCAACCACTGCGTGAAGATGTTGTTGGCGGTGATGGGGTTGAAGTCAATCGTGAGCTTTACCAATCCATTGCGCCAAGTGTCGCTGATGGCTTATACCTTGTACCACAGGTCATTGAATAAGCCACCGCTCATCGAATACCTCGTCAAATTTTTGTTAATTAATTATAAGTGAAAATTATGTCTGAACTACATACGTTTTCGGTTGCCCAATTGGCAGCAGGTCTAAAAAATAAAGACTTTAGCAGTACCGAACTTACCCAACATTTTCTTAATCGGATTACCCAGCATGATAAAGCCATCAACAGCTTTATCACGGTCACGCCTGAACAAGCGTTAGCGCAAGCCGCCGCCGCCGATAAATTATTGGCAGAAGGCAAAGGCGCAGACTTGACGGGCGTGCCACTGGCTCATAAAGATATTTTTTGTACCCAAGGCGTTTTAACCACTTGCGGCTCAAAAATGCTAGAAAACTTTGTGGCGCCTTACAACGCCACCATCGTTGAAAACTGCCAAAATGCAGGCTTAGTTATGCTTGGCAAAACCAGCATGGATGAGTTTGCGATGGGCTCGGACAATGAGTCATCTTACTTTGGCGCCGTGCACAACCCTTGGGATATCAGCCGTGTACCAGGCGGTTCATCGGGCGGGAGCGCAGCTGCGGTTGCGGCAGGTTTTGCGCCCTTTGCCACAGGCTCAGATACCGGTGGCTCGATTCGTCAACCTGCGTCATTTTGTGGTTTGACAGGGATTAAGCCAACTTACGGGCGTGTTTCACGTTATGGGATGGTGGCGTATGCGTCAAGTTTTGACCAAGCTGGCAGTTTTGGTAAAACCGCAGAAGATTGTGCTTATTTGCTGAGCGTGTTATCCGGTCATGACAGCAAAGACTCAACTTCTGCCAACAAAGATGTGCCGGATTTTGTCGCTAGTTTGACCAGCAAACGCCAAACCAATGCCAGCCATAATAAACCGCTTCAAGGGTTACGCATCGGTATCCCAACCGAGTATTTTGCTGATGGCTTAAATAGCGAGGTTAAAGCCAGCGTAGAAGCGGCATTAAAACAATACCAAGACCTGGGCGCAAGCTTGGTGGATGTGAATTTGACCAAACCTGAAATCACCCTTGCCACTTATTATTTGCTCGCCCCAGCCGAAGCTTCATCTAACTTATCGCGTTATGATGGGGTGCGTTATGGCTACCGCTGTGATAGCCCAAAAAACTTAGAAGATTTATACACCCGCTCACGTTCTGAAGGCTTTGGTGCTGAAGTACAGCGCCGTATTTTGATGGGTACCTATGCGTTATCAGCGGGTTATTTTGATGCCTATTATGTCAAAGCGCAAAAAGTGCGCCGCCTCATCAGCCAAGATTTTGCCAAAGCCTTTGAAAGCTGTGATGTCATTGCCACCCCAACTGCGCCAACGACGGCTTATAAAATCGGTGCAAGCCTTAGCCCTGCCGAAATTTATATGGGGGATGTTTATACCATTGGCGTGAATTTAGCCGGTTTACCTTCATTAAGCCATCCGGTGGGTTTTGATGGTGACAATCTGCCTGTCGGCTTACAGCTGATTGCAAAAGCATGGGACGAAGAGACGCTACTGCAAACTGCCGATGCGTATCAGCAAGTCACTGATTTTCACCAACAACTGTCACCCATCGCCAAAGCCTAAGGATCCTTGTTATGACAAACGAAAATAAACCGCAAGCGCCTTTAGTGGATGGCTATGAAGTGGTTATCGGTATTGAAATCCACTGCCAACTCAACACCAACACCAAAATTTTCTCATCGGCTTCCACCCTATTTGGGCAAGAACCCAACACCCAAGCCAATATTGTTGACCTAGCCATGCCAGGGACGCTGCCTGTACTCAACAAAGATGTGGTAGAAAAAGCGGTGATGTTTGGGCTTGGCGTCAATGCTGAAATCGGTATGATGAACGCCTTTGACCGTAAAAATTATTTTTATCCCGACTTGCCAAAAGGCTACCAAATCAGCCAAATGGCGCACCCGATTGTCGGTGCAGGCTATATCGACATCGTGGTCAATGAAGGTGAAAAAAACGAGTACCCCAAACGTATTCACATTACCCGTGCTCACTTAGAAGAAGATGCGGGCAAATCGGTGCATGATGCGGTGCCACAAATGACAGGCGTGGATTTAAACCGTGCCGGTACACCGCTGATTGAAATCGTCTCGGAGCCTGATATGCGCTCAGCTGCCGAGGCGGTTGCCTATGTCAAAGCCATTCACCAGTTGGTCACTTGGCTGGGTATCTCAGATGCCATTATGGCGGAAGGCTCATTCCGTGCCGACTGTAACGTTTCCGTGCGAAAACCCGGTGCCGACTTAGGTACTCGCTGTGAGATTAAGAACCTTAACTCGTTTCGCTTTATTGAGCGTGCCATCACGGTGGAAATCGAGCGTCAAATTGACTTGATTGAAGACGGCGGCAAAGTCATACAAGCCACTCGCCTGTACGATCCCGACAAAGACGAAACGCGCTCAATGCGTACCAAGGAAGAAGCCAACGACTACCGTTACTTCCCAGACCCTGACCTTTTACCTGTGCATATTGATACCGCAACTTTTGAACAAATTAAAAACACCATGCCAGAATTGCCAGTGGCACGTCGTGAGCGTTTTCAATCGGCGCTTGGCTTACCTGAATACGATAGCCGTATTTTAACCGCTAGCCGTTCGCTGGCTGATTACTTTGAGCAAGTAGTGGCAAAAGTCGGTCATGATAACGCCAAACTGGCTGCTAACTGGATAATGGGTGACCTGCTCGGCGCGCTCAACAAAGATGAAAAAACCATTGAGCAAAGCCCGATTTCGGTGAGCCAATTTGCCAAACTGCTAGAGCGTATCAAAGACAATACGCTATCAGGCAAACTGGCTAAACAAGCCTTTATCGCCCTATTCGCTGGCGAAGGTGGTGACGATGAAACAGCCGTAGATAAAATCATTGCCGATAAAGGTTTAAAACAAGAAACCGATACAGGCGCGATTAAAGCGATTGTCGAAGACGTGTTGAAAAACAACCAAGCGATGGTCGATGAGTACAAGTCAGGTAAAGAAAAAGCCTTTAACGGTCTTGTCGGTCAAGTGATGAAAGCCTCAAAAGGTAAAGCCAACCCGGCTCAAGTTAATCAGCTGTTAAAAGAACTAATTGGATAAGTTGGTATTGCAAATTCTGTCATTTTTGGTAGAATAGTACACCTTTCGGGGCGTAGCGCAGTCTGGTAGCGCACTTGCATGGGGTGCAAGGGGTCGCGAGTTCGAATCCCGCCGTTCCGACCAAATTAAAAAGGCTTACGTGTTACGTAGGCCTTTTTCTTTTTGAGTTTTTTTATACCTATTGTCACAGTATTTTTACGTGAATATGACAATAGTTTTTTTGTTTTGATAGATAATTTATTGATAAAATTTTCTCCGTATTTGACTGTATTTTTTGAAAAATCATGAGCGCGATCATTAAATCATTCCTTGCTAAGTATAAACTGACAAATTTGGCTGCGGCTTTGGTATGGGTCGTTTTACCCCTCCCCGCGCAAGCCGATAGCGGTCATCAAGCACAAACCAACAAAGATGCGATTGTACGTTCTTGTCCCAATCGTTTATGCCCCGTCGTGCAGACCCTACCCAAAGGCATCAAGTTTAGCTGGGTATTAGCCAAAAATGGCTTTGTGAACATTGCCGATTCTACCTTGTGGGTATCCACTGCTGACATCAAATAACTGATTGTATGTTTTCAAATTTTTCTTAAAAAGCCTGTCATGAATATGATGGGCTTTTTTGTTATGATAGTCTAAGCTTAATGTTAAACGAGTCGATTATGTCTTACCCAAAAATCATCATTTCCATTGAAAAACAACAGCTTACTTTATGTCTTAGCCGCACCCAATCCCAAACTTACCCCATCTCTACTGCCAAAAATGGTATTGGACAACTGCAGGATACTGGCTGTACACCGCTTGGTGCGCACGTGATTAGCGAAAAATTTGGTGATAATTTACCTATCAACAGTGTATTTGTGGCACGACAATTTACCGGTGAAATTTATGACGATCATTTGGCAACTACATTCCCCAATCGAGACTGGATTTTGACGCGGATTTTGTGGTTAGATGGTTATGAAGAAGGCTTTAACAAAGGCGCCAATGAGCAAGGGGTGTGTGATACCAAGGCGCGCTATATTTACATTCATGGCACGCCCGATACCGAGCCGATGGGCATTCCGCTTTCTCATGGCTGTATCCGTATGCGCAATCAAGACATTATCACACTGTATGACCAAGTGGATATTGGTACAGTTGTCGAAATTTTGCCGTAAATTTATCAAAGTTAACCTTAATAATATATTAGAAAAAATTAATAAATATGATTATTGGTTAAAAAAAATTACAAAATAGTTTTTATTTATTCGTATTTTAGGCATATAATAGCCGTGTCACCTCAATCGGCTTTAACTTTAATTAATAAGGTAGATTGATTATCAAATAACAATGAAAAGGAGCTAATTATGTCAGTCGAAACATTACACGCTATCGCAGAAACTCGCCGTTCTATCTATATGCTCAATGACCAATTGCCTGTCTCAAAAGATGAGGTAGTTAAATTGGTTGAACATGCTGTGTTACATACCCCCTCTTCATTTAACTCACAATCAAGCCGCTTGGTGGTATTGTTTGGTGAAGACCATCAAAAACTTTGGCAAATCACCGAAGATTTGCTACGCGCGATGGTAAATGATGATGAAAAATTCAAATCAACTGCCGATAAAATGGCCATGTTTAAAGCCGGTGCAGGGACTATCTTGTATTTTGAAGACCAATCAGTGGTCAAAGGCTTACAAGAACAATTCCCACTTTATGCGCATAATTTCCCAGTATGGGCAGAACATACCAGTGCCATGCACCAATATGCAATTTGGAATGCCTTAGCCGCGGTCAATATCGGTGCAAACTTACAGCATTACAATGGCGTGATTGATGAAAAAGTGGCACAAATATGGAACATTGATAGCAACTGGAAACTCATTGCACAGATGGTATTTGGTGGTATCGCCGCCCCAGCAGGTGAAAAAACCTTTGAGCCTATCGAAAAACGCTTAAAAGTTTACGGAAAATAATTTTCCAATACGCGTTACAATAAAAGCAAAAAGCCAATATCTGACGGTATTGGCTTTTTTGTTTGATACGCTTGATTGAAGTAAAGCTACCAAAACTTTGGCGCATTTTTCACTGTTTTTAGACTCACCGCGCATTGCTCGCTACTGGCTTGCTCACGTCCGCTAAACCAACCCACCGCAAATAGTGCATTTGGATCGGTTTTGGCTTTCTCAAGATAGTTAGCATGCCCGACCACATTGTCATTATACTCACCGAGTACGTCTTGTGCAGGCTCTAAGTATTGCAAGAAGGCATTGAGCTTCGTCGCTTTTTTTCCTTTTTTGCCATTGTTTTGGCTGGCAAAAAGCGGCGCAGCAAATTCACTGACATAACGCAGGCTTTTTAGGTCTTTACGCACACCATGCTGGCTGTCAGTATCAAGACTGGCAAATTTATCACTCGCCGCGGCAATCGCGGTAAATAGTTTTTGCAACTTCTTGGCAACAGTGGCTTTGGCTTTTGGATTATCGGCAGGTACGGGCAAATGGGTAAAACCAATCAGCTCTAAGAGCAGAATTTGAAAATCATTGGCTCTGACGGCATCAATCGGCATGATATCAACTGCCGTTGACCACTCGACATGCGGCGCACCGACTGATTCTAGCAAGGGCTGGGTTTTTATTTGCAAGATTTCTTTATCACGATACTCCCCTAACAAGCTAAAGGTTTGTTTGAGCACCATTAGCCAATTTGGATCGATATAATCTTGGGCAAATTTGAAATGTTTGAGGGCAGTACGTAAACGCCGAATACCGACACGCAGTTGGTGTACTAAGTTGCCATCGGGACTGCCTTCAGCAATTGCAGAGGCGTTGGGCAAAATCTGCACTAGGCAGTTATTGATAACCGCCTGCAAAAACGCAAATTGGCTGATGCCTTTGTGTAATTGCAGCACAGCTAAATCCGCTTTGACAGGCTCGGCAAATTGCTTATTCGCGAGTAGCAAACTACCCCGCTGCGCTTTGGTAACGGTTGATAAATATAATTTGTATTTTTTGCACCAAGTTTTAGCCACCTCAATCAAATCACTTGGGTCACCTTCAAGCAGCTCAAATTCAATTTCATGAATATCCGATTGGGTTAACCCATGATTATTCGCGGCTTTTTGTGAGTTTAGGCGACCTATGCCAACCTTGCCGATATCATAAGCGATTTCGATGCGGCTGTTATTTTTCTTAATTTGGCGAGAAGTGCGCTGGACATCGGTGAAATATTGCACGGTTAAGACTTGAGCGAGCTCATCAAGCGGCATGATATTCGTCAGCTGAGCTACAACTGTTGGCTCTGTAATCAGTGAAATATCAGGCACAAGGCTGCTAACATCAAGGGTATCTGGCGTGCCCGTCAGGCTTAACACTGTATTGAGCTCAACGCGTTTGGCAACGCCATCACCCGCTGTTTTGAGGGTTTGTACCCATTGGCTGTCTTCGAAACGAATACGCAGGGCAATGCCTTTTTTGGCAAGGTCTTGATTGGGGGTATCAAAGTAATACGCAGATAGGCGCTGTTGCTGCGCAGTTTTGGTGTCGATGTTTTTTCTTAAGATGCTTTGTTGATAGCTTGGGACAGCAAACTTGAGTTCTAGTTCGTGCATGATGGTGTCGATTAACCTATATAGCTAACGGATAAAACACCATCATAGCACAACTTTGCTTTTTAAAAATAACCACTTGGCTGATTTGTTAGTGGTAAAATTTTAAAGCATTTACATAACGCCCTATGATAAGTGATTACCCGTTATGCAATCACATCGAAACCTTCTTCTTTGAGCGATGTAAAGTCAGGTATTGATATAAAAAAAATCCATTTTAAGCTATCATAACCACAAAATTTTGATGAATTTTGTAATAAATATTTACACTGACCCTCGATTAAATAGGTTTTTTAATAAATGCCAAACGCTACCGCTGACCAAACTCCGTCTTCCCAACTCACCAAGAACCCAAGCAAAAAAATCAAACCCACCGCGCGGGTGCGTAAACGTTTGCAAGACGCCCCACCCGTTACCCTAACAGTAAGCAATCTTGCCCATGACGGACGGGGCGTGGCAAGTTACGGTGACCAACCCGACCATCACCTCGATAAACATGGCAAAAAAGTATTCGTCAGCTTTGCGCTGCCCAACGAGACCGTGAGCGTCAAAATCACAGGCTCACGTAAAAGTATGGAAGAAGGTGACGCGGCTCTCGTACTGGCAAACCCAAATCCTGAACGCACGACCCCACCTTGCCCGCATTTTGGGGTGTGTGGTGGCTGTAGCTTACAGCACTGGCAACCCGATGGGCAGATTCAATTTAAGCAATCGGTACTGGCAGAGCTGCTCGAGCACCAAGCCCATATCCAGCCTGAACACTGGCTTCCCCCATTGGTTGCTGACCGTTTGGGATATCGCACCAAGGCACGAATGGGCGTGCGCTATGTCGAGAAAAAAGGCACAGCATTGGTCGGTTTTCGTGAGCGCGCCAGCAATTTTTTGGCAAATTTAAATGAATGCCATGTGCTTGACCCGCGTGTCGGCTTTGAAATTGAACCGCTAAAAGCGCTTATCAGTTCGCTTGACGCCCGTGACCATATTCCACAGCTTGAGTTAGCGATGGGTGAAACACTTGATGATGTTATCGATAGCAAAAAATCAATTGCCGTTATTGTCCGTCACATGGTGGATTTGGGTGAGCATGATATCGCAAAACTGCAAGCCTTTTTTGCCGAGCGTAACTGGCAGTTGTTTTTACAGCCCAAAGGTAGCGACACGGTACATCGTATTGACCCATTATATGAAAACAATCCCCATGCGCGCTCATCAAGCCTGACGGTACCACCGACGGGCGGTTTGTTTTATCGCTTGCCAGAGTTTGATGTGACGTTTGAATTCTCGCCACTGGATTTTACCCAAGTCAATTTGTCAGTCAATCGTAAAATGACCAAGCTGGCAATTGATTTGTTAGCGTTGCAGCCAGGCGAGCGAGTGCTTGATTTGTTTTGCGGTTTGGGCAATTTTAGTCTGCCACTGGCGCGTCAAGTGGGTGAAACAGGCTTTGTGATTGGGGTGGAAGGTAGCAGTGAGATGACACAGCGTGCCAAAATGAACGCCACCGCCAACGGCTTGCACCATACCGACTTTTTTGCCCAAGATTTGACCAAAGATTTCTCGAGTGAGCCGTGGGTTGGGCAAGTCGATGCGCTGCTGATTGACCCACCCCGCTCAGGCGCCTTAGAAGTGATGCAGTATCTGGATAAATTCAATGCCAAGCGCATCGTCTATGTGTCGTGCAATCCGATTACGCTTGCCCGCGATACCGCAGTGCTGCTTGACAAAGGCTACAAGCTCACCCATGCTGGCGTGATGGATATGTTCTGCCATACAGGGCATGTGGAAAGTATTGCACGGTTTGAAAGGGTCTAAATTTGGCTGGGCAAAATGCCCAGCGTTTGCCTTTTAAAATTACTTTTATTTAATAGCCAAATTCACTTTATTAAGAATATCTTTTGCCATTTCTGCACCGTTAACAATTGAAACTTGCCCAGATGTAATTTTATGAACATGAGTAAGAAATTTACTTTCAAAAAGTAAACGAACCTCGCTCAAAGCTCCAACCTCTTTAATATAAATATTTTCCAATTCTATTTCAGTAAATATCGATAAAAATATTTTTTTAAGACCTTCATCTTCCTTCCAGTATATAGGGCATTCTAAATCAGCATCTTTCGAAACTAATATAGCTAACCTTAAAAAGAATGCTCTGTAGCTAAAGAAAATAGCCCATAAATATTCGCCTACAAACGGTCTAATAATTTCAATATCACTAGAGGTTAAATTTTTTATAACATCGTGCTTTATATTTTCCCAATCTACTACAGCAGACCTAAAATTGGAGTTACATAGAATACTTTGATACTCATCTTTAGTTGTTACATCTAAATACACTAAAAATGAAGGCATTTTATCTCTTACTTTTAGAAAGCTTACCCATAACTCTTGAATACCTTTTATATTTTTTTCTACAAATAATGTTTGATTATTTATAAAAGATTGTGACAAAAGACTTCTGACTGAATCTTCGATATTTTGTTCTCTAGTCAAACTATTCTCTAGTAAAAGAATAATTTTTTTAGATTGAATATCCCCTATCCATTTAATCAGTGCAAATAAAATAATAGTATATCCACCTAAACCTGCTAAAATATTAATAACTACATTTTCCAATAGATTTCCTTATTTCTCTATATATCTACTATTTAAAATTTAAAAGTGTATTTAATAGTTATCACAAGCAAGTTTTATTGTCAACCTCATAAAATATCTTACGATTGCAGTTATGTTGATAGAGTAGGTTTATATATTTGACCTGTCAAAATCCAGTAATTAGGCAAGATTTCATTTCACTTTCGCCAAGCACGCTAAATAGCGTTTATTCACTGCCGTAGCGTACCATTTAGTATTGTAGTCACGGCTGAGTTTTGCCCCAGAGATGACCACTTGTGGCATGATGGCAGTAGGTGCGTTTTTGCCTGTTTTCATTTTGTAAAGACTACCGATGGTGCGATAGGTTTCGGTATTTTCAAAGTCTTGGCTTTTTTCTTTTGCCAAGTCCATACGCACTTGTCGCTCCGTCAGGCTAATCATGCCTTGTTGTATCATTGATATCAACGCCTGCTCACTTTGGCTGATATTGGCACTGATTTTATTGCCTTTTTCATAAATCAATAAATCGCCATCATAGTCTATTTCGGCTTTGGATAACTCTTTTAGCATTTTTTGGAAAGCCGCATTACGGCTTGAATACATCCCTGAATTGTAGTCAGCAAAGCGATAAATCGGGTCTTGATAATTGGCTTTATACAGTAGCAAGCGATGGATACCATAGTACAATCCGCCATATTGGCTATATAGGTCTTTACGCAGTTCAAGGTTATTGCCACTCATACGGCGATGGTCACGCGCATAACTCACTTGCACCTGCATTGAGCCTAACGTGGTAATCGGGTCTAATTTTTCTTCGATATCCCCACCTACCAGTTTGGTGACGCTGTTCAGCTTGCTGGCATAATATTTGCTTGAAAAATACGCAAACATCTGATGATAAATGTCGTCAAGTTCTTCTTCGGTTTTGACTTTAGCAATTTGTTTTTCAAAGCTGTTGTCAGGCGTTGGCTCAGTTTTTAGCATGGTGCGAAAATACGGGGCTAGCGTTGAGCCCAATTTTTCTTCCAACTCCTCATTCATCGCTTTTAGGCTTGATTGCCCTAAATTCGGAACGGGCGGATTGGCTTTAAAATTGGACTCTTGGTCGATAATGGCGACAGCGGTACAAATATTTTGCGCATTTTTTTCTATTTTTAGCGTATCAAAAATTTGGTTGATGTCTTGTGCCCAGCTTTTGCTATCTTGTCCACGTTTGGGAATCAGTTTGGCAATTTGTTTAGCACCAATGGGCGAGTTAGCGTCGGTTTGCGTTTGAAAATACTCACACCCTGTCAACCCAAGCGATAAAGTCAGCGTTATCGCCAACATTGACAGGGTTTTACCAAAGTTCGCAAGGCTTTTTGAGCGGGTCATGGTAAAATCTGACGCTACAGTAGTCGCATTTGTAACAAAATGAGATGGTAATTTCATTAAACTCACCTATACTGAACAAGATAGTTTATCTTAATTTGGATTGAGATTCACTCAAATCGCTGATTGGGTCGTTGCCTAACACTCATTTATTGCTACATGTGCCGCACGTTTTTTAGATTGATTCGTCACAGTGATACAAAAATTTTATCGACGTGTTGACTTGCAATTGTTTGCTGATAGACACATCTTAAAAAATTAACACATGAGTAAGCGTAATAAAGTTAGTGTTAAATGGCTAAACATGGGCACCCCAAAACGGTTAAAATATATAAAACGGTTAAGATATATAAAGTGAATATGGCATTTACTTTATTTTAACGTTTAACATTTATTTTAAGGCTTAACACGCCCAAAACCAACGCACTATCATAGCTAAAACGCGCTGCTATAGCGACTACTCT